>NZ_JBPLBG010000049.1:0-140679 GCF_054039255.1 Candidatus Harpocratesius sp. | reverse complement strand
AATTTACTAAAAGTTTAATAAAACATGCCCCCTAACTTTTTTGTTGTAAGTGGTATTCATCGATAAATTTTTAATTATTTTTGAGAAAATATTTTTGTCGGATCATTAACTTGTAAACTTAAGAATTGTAAAAATGTTTAAAATTGGAAATTACACCTTAGTTATAAAAATTTTTTTTCTGGAATATCCTTCATCATGCTATATTTATGTTATTCAGAAATAAATTGTGAAATTTGTGCATGGATTGCCTTTAGTACATTTATTTATTTAATAGAAACTCAAAAAAAATCATTTCTTTACCAGTTTCCATTATTCTTTTAGGAGGGGCAATCACTTGAGCTTATCTACCTATGATAGATTTTTTGGTTCCAATTCTCCAAGCAGCGGCCATTTTGGGTTATGTAATCCTAAAATTTGTTCCCTTTCTTGTTTTCTCTACTATTACCAAAAAAATACCTTCAATTATGAAATCTTTTCTCTTTGCATCACTTTTCAGTATTTTTGAATTTATCAGTTCCTTAGTAACACCATTTGGAACATGGAGTTCAATAGCTTATTCTCAATTTGATTGGAAAATATCAATGCAAATTATCTCACTTACTGGGTTGTGGGGATTGGTATTTAGTATTGCATTTGTAAATGGAATATTTTCAGAAATCTTGGTATACATGATTAATAATGCAGAATTCCATAAAATACCGACATATAAACTAAAATTGATGAAAATGTTAAAATCAAAACAGGTTAAAGTTCTCGCAATATGCATATTTTCGATTTTTGGTTTTGGTTTGGTGCGTCTATCAATTCCTCATCATGCCACTACAACAGTTCGGGTAATGACCATTATAGATGATGAAAGAGCGTCTCGATCTCTTGATGATTTTGAGAATATATTTCAGACTTATTGTCCCCTTTACAAGCCTGATATTGTTTCAAATAACGAATACGGTTTTTATTTTGATATTACAGAGAAAAATGATGTTTTTAGTAGATTTGAAAATGCATGTCAGACATATAATTTCGATCTTTGCATAGCAGGAAAAGAGTATGGATCAAGTTCGAGTAAAAATCAGTTATGGTGGTTTAGTTCTGAGGGAAATCTTGTTGCAGAATACAATAAACACAACCTCATTTCTGGAATTGAAACAACTGCATATTTTGAACACCAATCAGGTTATCCTCCAGAAATTGAGGTCGATTCAATACAAGTTTCAACATACATTTGTTTTGATGGAGTATTTAACAGTTTTGTGAATCTTCGCGTTCCTAATTCAGTAGATTTAGTAATCCAACCATCATTTGATTGGGAACAGATCGATCCATCTCATTCAAAATTAGCCACGTTTCGAGCGGTGGAAAATGGATATGCACTAATCAAACCAACATTTCAAGGAAAAACTATAGCTTGTGACGCTTTTGGGCGCGAAATATTTCCTTCAAACATTTCACGGCTTGGTACCACCACAATTTCGGTGTATGATATTCCGATTTTTCGGAATATCGCAGTATATAAATGGACAAGCGAATATTTTATCGGTTTATGCATCATTGGCTCACTCTACGTTATAGTAAAGCAATATCAAAGAAATTAAGCGATTTGAACAAAATCCATCGATTTAAGCTAACCGACAACTCACACACATTAAAAAAAAAGAAGAACTTTTTTTTTACATTATTCTAATCTTTAAACAATGCAAGATTTTGATATAGCAGTAATAGGGGCAGGACCTGGAGGTTCCATTGCCGCTAAAGTTGCTGCAGACAAAGGATATTCAACCGTAATTCTGGAAAAGGAAGATCTTTCTCAAAATGGAAGATATAAAGCATGTGGCGGTGCAGTTGCATGGGAGCTAATTGAAAAACTCCATTATCCTGAAGATCAAATAGATCGAATTATAGAAAATCTTACACTTCATCATATTGATGGGTCAAGATTTACAAAAAAAGGAAAAGGAGCAGTATTATGGCGCAATAAGTTAGATTTCTTTATCACCAAAATGGCATTAGCAAGTGGCTCAGAATTATTTTCCAATGAACCTCTTCAATTTATTAAGAAAGAGGATAATCATTACATCATTCGAACCCCTCACCAACACATAGTAGCGAAATATGTTATCGCAGCAGATGGAGTTACTTCACCAACCCTTCATTTTTTGGATTGGCCAAATTTTTCTCCCAATGATGTAGTTCTAACAATTACTCAAGAAATGGAATCAACTCCCCAAAAAATTGAAAGTTCTTTGGGAAAAGAAGAAGTACATCTCTTTTTCGGTATTAAAAATTTTATTCCCTTAGGATATGCATGGTTATTTCCAAAGAACAAGACGATTACTGTCGGTTGGGGCAATAGTCTCGCTAAAATTAAAAATTCACGTGTAGAATTTCAAAAATTTATCCGTCTCCCATTCACCAAACAAGCTCTCTCTGGTGCCAAAAAAATCCGATATACACCGCATTTAATCCCAGTTGGAACACGATCAACAATCTATAGAGATTCCGTATTTGCTGTGGGTGATGTGGCGGGTTTTGTAGATCCTATTAGCGGTAAGGGGATTCCATATGCGATGATGTCAGCAGAAATAGCCATAAAAACAATCCATTATTGTGAAAAAAAGGGAAAAGAAGAAAAAATGGGAGATATATATCAAAATCGTTTAAATGGGGCATTTTTGACAGTTTTACAAAAAAAGCGCGAATTCAGGCCGAAGATTTTTCAAAATGACAAATCTCTTAAGAACTTTCTTGCTCTTTGGCAAAAACATCGCAGTTCTAAAATAATTATGCAAAATTTACTCTCTTAAGTCTCGATTAAGCAATTTCTTTTTTAAGTGCGGTGAAACCACCTATCAATATCTTTGTATGGTATCTTAATGTATGTTGGACGTCCATGTGCACAATGATGAGGATTTTCACATGAATCCAATTCTTTGATTATTTTTTTTATTTTAGCTTCATCCCAGATTTCATCTCCAGCTCGTACACTTTGATGACAGCCGATATACTGTAATATTTCTCGTTTTATTTCAGAGAACGACTTTTCTCTCCCCATTTGAATAATTTCTAAGCAAAGATCTATAATAAGTTGGGGATTCAAATGTTTTGGTTGTAAAATTGCAGGAATTGTGCGGAGTAAAAAAGTATTACCTCCAAAGAAATCCAATTCGAATCCATACTTTTTCATATCTGAAAGTACCGCTTTGACAAAATCTACTTCATTAGGTGCCACTTCAATTTGAATAGGGAGAATTAAGCGCTGAATGGGGACTTGATCTAAATTCTGCCATTTTTGAACGCGTTCATAATTAATTCGCTCGTGTGCAGCATGTTGATCAATTAAAATCAAAGAATCTTCACTTTGAAAAACTAAATAATTTTTTCCAGCTTGAATTCCGCTGTTTAACTTAAAGAGTGTTGGAAGATTTTTGACCGCAATATATGGTAATTCAGAAAAAGCAGGTTGTATCTGGGAAGAAAATGCTGATTCATCTTGAACTAGATTTCCTTCTTTTAAGCGGTGTATTTTATCATCGAGATCTCCAGATTTATCTATTTTTTTGTATACTTTTGATAGATCAACAAATGGGCTTTTATTTTCTGCAATTTTTTGGTCAAATTTTTCATTTTTTCTTTTTAAGGGAGAGATAAAATGAGTTTGCTGTGGTGGTTGTGATTTTCTTTTTGAAATATTTGGAGTTTCTTGCCCTATATCATCATTATTATTTATATCCCTTGAAGATCGGGAATAATTAGAAGGTTTAGAACTTTTTAAACCCGTAGATATATTTAAGTCAGTAGATATTCTTAAAGCATTAATCTTAGTTGAATTTATTGAATTACTTGAATCACTTGAATCACTTGAATTTGCTGAACTTGGTGTCCAATAATCCATTGCTGTTTCTGAAAAAGAAGGTTTTTTCTTGCTAGATGCATTTACATCCTTGTATGCTTGTCGTAAATGGTTTTTTATTACTTTCCCTATAGATGCTTGGATTAGTGAAAAAAACTGGGTGGGATTAACAAATTTTACTATTTTTTTCGTGGGATGAACGTTACAGTCAACATTTTCTGGGGAAGTTTCTAGGAATAGAATAAAAAAAGGATACTTATGGCGCATCAAATAATCTTTATAAATATCTGCCAACATTGTATAAAATTCTTTGCTGATTACGAAGCGATGATTAACAAATAATGAAGAAGCCCCTTTATCTGAGCGTGCAATTTCAGGATGCCCAACAAATCCAAAAATGTGATAATTATCTCCAACAATATCAATTGGGATAAGGTGGGATTGTATTTTCTTACCATATATTGATTGTATACTGAAACCATAAATATCTATTAGGTTTTGATCAGGAATTGAAACATCTACTTGATTTGGACTTCTTTTTTTTACTTTTCCCCTCCAGTGTGGAGAATTTAAAAGAGTTAGATTATTATGATCTAATTTAAAATGAATTAATGGGTAAGCAAGAGCATAACGGGTTACAATATCTGTAATATGACCAAGTTCTACCCGATTGGAGCGCATAAATTTCTTTCTGACGGGTAAGTTAAAAAATAGATTCTTAATTTTTATTTCTGTTCCAACGGGTGCGCCACATGGAATTTTTGAAAGCACTTTTCCTGCTTCCATCTGCAATCGCATTCCATTTTCTTGAGTGGCTGGGCGAGAAGTGATTTCTATCTGTGAAACTGCTGCAATACTTGCTAAAGCTTCCCCTCGAAATCCTAAGGTTCCGATTGAATCTAATTGATCTGCAGTTTCGATTTTTGATGATGTATGTCGATGAAAAGCAATTTCAAGATCATCTGCTTCAATTCCACTCCCATTATCAATAATTTGAATGAGATCTTTACCAGCATTCTTTATAGAAATAAAAATCTTTGAAGCACATGCATCGATGGCATTTTCAACGAGCTCTTTCACTACAGAAGCAGGTCTTTCAATAACCTCTCCCGCTGCAATCTTTTCATATCCATCAATTAATTTTATTTTCATATCAGATAACCTTGGAGAAAACTTATTCGCGCTATTATTTAGGTGGAAAATTAAATTTTTCAATTCTTTTACTAAAGCATTAGTACGCTTTGAATTTCGCCAAAAGCGAAGCAAAAAAATTTAAGTAACCAAAGCCTCATATTTTAACATGAAACTGCGATTTCGTTTAACCGGAGTACCACCTGATCAAGCCATTAAATTAATTGATGTTGATCAAAGTAAGAATGTAGCAGAAATTAAGAAAATTGTGCAAAAAGAATATAAGTTGAACCCAATTTTAGCCATCCAATTCATTTTCAAAGGTAAAGTTTTGGCAGATGATATTAAATTCTCAAAAATTGGGTTAAATCCCAAGACTGATATTGTAACAGTCATGGCAACACAAGCTGGCGGGTATTAAAATAGAAAATTTCAGTTTTTGAACTATCACAGCTTTTTTCGATTCTTTTTTCCAATCTTATTTACAGGAATTTTAATTTATTTAACTCTAGTCGATCTATATTTTAAATGAACGAATTATTTCTTGATCATGCGAATTCAGACAATAAATCTTCATCACTGCATCGTTTATTGAATCGATAAGATCTTTTTGAGAAAATTCTTTAACATCTAACTTTATTTGATTTATCCATTCAAAATTAAGTTGGCGAACAGATGAAACAATTTGGTGATATAACTGGCTGAATTTAGATTTAGGATCATTTAAATCAATGAAAGGGATAGGTAATGCAAGGATATTTGCTTGCAGTAAATGAGGAAATGCTTTTTTCTTTGGATTTGCAAATACGTTAAAATAATAAAATTCCATCATCTTAGAAGTAATAATTGCGAATAGAAATTCTAAGGTAAATGGTGGAAAGTTTGACTTTCCTGTAGATAATGGTTTCTTATCTGAAAATTCAGAAAGAATTGAAAGATTATGAGATATAGATTGATTATTGACTAATTGATTAGAATAGATTGATTTCTTTTTATTAAAAAGATTAGATTTCTGTATAAATTGGTATACAACCTGCAATGTATAACGAGATTTATAGTCAATTGCACCAATAATTCCACGACCAGTTTTACGCAAGAGAATTTTAGGTGGTTTGTAAATCTCAGTAGATTTATATTTTATACCAGGGTATCCTAATATAATTTTATGATTTAATTGCAGAGAAAATTTTCTAATTGATTCTCCAACCAATAAAGGTCGAACTGGATGCTTGGAATCAGTAAGAAATTTGTCTGAATTTTTAGCATCTGTTTGAAAAATTATTTGTTTATGTTTTCTTATTTGATCTTTTTTGTAATATTTGCCGCAATTATTACATTTTGCAATTTTTTGACCATCTTTAGCGCGCTTCAAGAATAAAGGAAGGGGATTCCATTTAGAACAGTGAGGGCATTTACAAATTTTACCTTTTTTACCCAATTCGACACCTCTGCTATTTTTCAGAAAATCACCAACACGATAAATACTATTTTGTTGAATTTTTCTAATAATTTCATTATTTTGAGAATGAAGAAAGATGGTAAAGTTTGAAAAAGGATTATTTTGAAAGGAATATTGTGATATTAGATATTTTTGCAGAATTTTAGGTTGTAATTCATCCAAATTGGGCGAAGAAAAATTAGGCGCTTCAATTTGTATAATTTCAATCATATGATTAGAGGACACTTTTCTATTTTGAATCGTAAGAATCATCGAAGGGAGAGTGACTTCTGGAAAGATATTTTCACCCAAATAACAAATCTGCAGTAATGAATAATGACTGAGAATATTGGCGCGAAAAGCTTCATAACTAGGATTTAACAGAAGATTACTAGGTAAAATAAGTGAACAAATCCCATCTTTAATTAACAACTGTAAATTTCGACATAAAAATAAAGCAGCACTATCCACCTGCTCTCGAATAAAATAAGAAGAGATTTTATGTCGATTATTCGAAAATTTAGAATAAGTTATATTTTTAGTAGATTTTATAGAATTCCTAAGGAGAAATGGAAAATGAAGAGAGAACAAATGTTTGTAAGGTTCTAATGAAATACCCCAAGGAGGATTTCCAATTAAAAGATGAAATTTTTTGGGAATGATCGGATCCTTAATTGAGTCTTGATATGATATTTTCCAAGATCGAAAATTCGAAGAACGAATAGATTTGGAAGATATCTGAGGTTCTTGCTCTAATTTCGAGCAATCTTGAATAAGAAAAGATTTTTGCTTTAATAGTAAATTTAAGCGGCAAAGTTCGACAGCAAGTGGATCGAGATCAAAGCCGTAAATTTCATGAGAAGAAAAATATGAACAAGATTCGAGTAAAAAAATACCCGTCCCACATGAAATATCGGCTATTTTCAAGGTTTGAGTCGATTTTCCATAATGTTGACTAATAATATTGACAAGTTGTTTTAAATGAAATTTAACCAGCCAAGAAGGAGTAAAGAAATTACCTTGATTATGGCGATCTTCCAAAAAACATTGATAATAGTATGAAAAAAGCGCGTGTAGACTATTTTTTTTTACTTGTTGTTGGAGTTTTTGATAAAAAATAAGCAATTTATCAGAATTATAAGAGCGAATAAGTTTTTCAGTTTTTTCAGAGTTCTCAAGATTATCCACTTTTTTTTTTCTTGTTATAAGAGGATAAAGTAGATCACGAAAATCTGATGGATCTTCACCCAATTGTTTTAAAAGTTCTTGAAAAATGTGAAGTAAATAAGCAACATTCGACAAGATTTTCTTATTTTTATATGAAATAATTTCTACCTTTAATAGTATAATAATTATTAAGAAAAATCTAAAGGAGCGATTATTCACACTATCGTCATATTCAGATAGCGAAGATGAAATTTGGAAGTGTTCCTGCCATTCATGCCAGATAGTCTTAAATTCTTCCATAATTCCAACCAATAATCATCAATGCATTATAGTATCTTGATTACCCAAGCAAAATTTCTCATATGTACCTTAAAATTTGATCATTTTGCCCATGTTTTCATTAAATTTTAAATTCTTGATGTTCTTAAAAATAAGTAATGGAAAAAAAACTTTTGCATATCGTTATTGAATATGCAGAGAGTATTGACCAAGTCATTCATGATATAATATCAAAATCAAATGACTCACCCATTATTCAATTGATCGAAATCTTTCCATTTATGGAATTGACGAAATGCGAGAAATCTCAGTTACCAAAAATTTTTGCACATACAATTCCTTTTATTTCTATATTAAGCAATTCACTCTATCTTGAATCAGATAAATTATCGAAATTTCTAATCCAATTTGAAACTTGGTGTAAAAATCAAGGATATCCACAAATTATACAAAAAAAGAAACAATTTATAGACAAACTTAATCAATTTCCAATTATTTCTTTTATTCTTAATAAAGATACTAATAGAAAGGATAAGAATAATAGCATATTTTCTAACTTGCAAAAAATATCTATTTCAAAATTATCAGAACTTATTCTTAATGAGATATACATCCCTTTTTTAAAAGAATATGATCGTCAACATAGACAACAATTAGGAATAATCTTCACTCCAGCATTTATTGTTTTGTTTATTCTAGACACAATTGATTCATTGTTAAAGAAACTATTCGCTCTACCCGAAGGTTTAGCTTCATCAAACTACATTTATTATGATCCTGCCGTTGGCCCACTAAGTTTTGAAATTGGATTCATGCAAAGGATTAATTCATATAATAAAAACATTAATTCACCTCAAATAAACATAAAAATGTATGGAAATGAAATTAAGCCAGAAATCTATTTCATTGGCATGATATTGACTGAATATCTAAAATCATTATATAAAATTAAGGAATTAAACCAAATTATAAAAATTTCATTCAATTCTGCTTTAGAGCCAATCAACTTAAAAATGTTTCGAGAAGATAACACCTCTGATAGAATTCCTTTAATAATTGTTGGAAATCCCCCATATTCAGTTTCGAGTGCCAATAAAGAAGGTTGGATAACAAATCTAATGCAGAAATACGCGGTTCCAGAACCAAATTTAACCAGATTGTATGATGATTACGTAAAATTCTTTAGATATAGTGATTGGTTGTTGGAACAACATGGAATGGGAATAATTGCCTTCATTTCTAACAGAAAATTTTTGGATGGCAAGATTTTCTATGGATTTCGTCAAGCAATGGCAAATTCATTTGATAAAATTTATATAATCGATCTGTTTGGAGATGTACGAAACCCAAAAAATAGCGCAAATGAAGGAAATGCCAACATTTTTAATATTAAGACTGGTGTGTGTATAAGTTTTTTTTGTAAAACAAGAAAAAAAGAAAAAAGTAATCAAAGAATTAAAAAATCTAATTTCAGTCAAAACATAAATACCAGTAAAGTAAATTACTTAATGCTTACAGGATCCATTCAAAAAATTAAAAAAATTCTTCATAATGGATTCCAATCCTTAACTTTCCAAGAATTTGATTTAACCCCTCCAAAATTCTTATATATACCCATTGATATTCCTTTAAATTTCAAACAATTATGGAATCAATTCGGTATTTCTCTTCCAGAATGCTTTTTCAAATCAAATCGAGCAATGATATCATCACGAGATCGATTTATGGTGCATTCAGATGCTAAAAAACTTCAAGAAAATATTCGACTTCTCGAACAGAAGGATTTTTCAAAGTTACGTAAATTAGGACGAATTCGAAAAGTATTTGACCCACTATTAGAAAACGAATCAACGCTTCAATCTTTTAGTTTTACTAAGATGAAAGAGAGTATTTCTCCCATAAATTATCGCCCTCTAGATATAAGGTCAACGATTTTTTACACAATAAACCGAAGATGCGGTAAATCAATTACTATAGATCATATTTTTTCTGAAAAAATATTTTGGTCCGAGAAATTTCGAGAATTATCATACAGTAAAAAGAAAAAGACAAAACTTTCAGATTACTTTGAAAACATTGTAGATCAAGAAAAATTAGCCTATAATTTTGTCCAATCCGTTCAAAAACCACCTTTTAGACATTTTTGGATAACGTATGGCATGGTAGACTCAGGATTATTTGGATATTCAACATCAAAGGTCGCACCTTGGTATATCGATGGAAAATCAAACTTAAAAGATGAAATTGTAACAAAATTCAAGCAAATAATCCCAAATATAAATTTAGATACAATATTGAATTTTATATATGGATTACTTCTGTCTGATTATTATGGAAAACACTTCTTGCCAGTTCTACTGCACGAATATCCGAAAATTTTAATAATCCCTCATCCTAAATCAGAAAAGCTGATAAAATTAATTGCTGTCTCTGGTAAAAGATGCAAAGATCTTCATATTGGTAATTTTACAGCTCAAGATGTTCAAGCAATAAAAGAATTACTAGCAAAATTTTTCTATAAAATCCCTGAAGAACGCTATTTGCATTCATTTCGTTATGAACCTGTTCAGCAACAGTTAAATCTTTTCTATATTAAAAAAGACATTTCAAAAAAAAGGCAAATTAGCATACAACTTCCATTAAATTTATGGAATTTCAAGATTGGTAGTGTACCTATAATAAAAAATTGGTTGAAAGCCCATAAAATGAAGAAATTAGAATCAAATTGGAAATCACATCATTTTTTAGAATTTTGTGCGATTTACTACGTAATTACTCAAACTTTAATTATAACCTATGATGTATCTGAAGAAGTTGAAAAATATTGCTCATTAACTGAATTACCAGATTTCCATCAAATTTAGATGCAGTAAAATGTTAGGTTCTATTAAGAGTGAGAAGAGAATTATGCCAATCAAAATAGATATTGAAGATTTCGGTGAATTTTCGATTGAATATTTAGTAATGGATTTAAATGGAACAATTGCTACTCAAGGAAAAATCGATCCTTCAATAATTCCATTAATTATCCAATTAAAATCAAAGCTGGAAATTTATCTACTCTCTTCAGATACATTTGGAACAGGCACAAAAATCGCTGGAGAATTGGGAATACATTTACATCTTGTAAAGAATAAAATAAATGGCGCAGAAGAAAAGGCAAATTTTGTTCAAAAACTTGGGAACGAACATGTAGTTGCCATAGGTAATGGAAGAAACGATTACAAAATGTTGAAAAATGCTAAGATTGGCATAGCCATTTTAGGTGCAGAAGGGGCTGCGCGTGAAGCAATATTAAATGCAGATATTATAGTAACCTCTGCCTGCGATGCATTAAATTTACTATTATATCCACAAACAATGAGAGCTACATTACGGGGGTAAAAAAATGGAAAATTTTGATCTCGATGAACAAATTGCGAATATTATAGAATTGTTTCCAGAAAGTTCTCTTGAAAAAGAAGCAATTTTGAATGTTCCACTGTTTCCTAATACATCAATTACAATTGATCTACGTAAATATCCAAAAAAACCAAAAATAATCCTTCCCAAATCATTTAAACGTGCATTTGGAGGTTTTGAATATTTTCTTCCACTCTATAGAAATTGGGATCCTAAAAATCCTGTAAATATGATTCAAATTCTTCATGCATTACAACGTGGATTTGAAACAATTGCAGGAAAAAAGGTGCATTTTTCTGATAAGGTAATTCAAGATATTTGCTACATGGCGAAAACATCTTATCCTAAAGAATTCTTTTGTCTGCTGCGAATTGTCAATGGAGTATTACATGAATATGTTATTGCACCAGGCATGGAATCATCAGCAATCTCGGCAGTATTTTTCCCAAGTAGAATTCGAGGAGATCATACTTTGATTGCCACATGCCATTCTCACCCCACTCCAAACTATCACCCAAGTAGAGCAGATTTACGCACATTCAAAAATTTCTATGTAAATATAATTATCGGAGCACCCTTCAATGTAAGTACATTGGGTGTTTATAATTTCAAAGGGGAACCTATTCCATTTGAAGTGCATATGATTAATTTTTCGGAGTATGATGAAGATCAAGAATCCTTTTCTATCTAAAAAAATAACTATTAGAAATAAATATATAACTTAAAACGCTTGTAATTGCGCTAATACTAATCGAAATTAAAAGAATTAGTATGAAGTTGATAAAATTTTGTATATTTTTTATATATCTTAAATTAGAATAAGAATTGCCATATTTATCAAGAATGGATAAAGTATCTTGTTGGAATATGTAATTCTCATCATCTTTGTATCGAATAAAAATGAGAAGTAAAGTCAACCAACAAATATTGAAAATATAAATCCAGTAATCATCGAAAATAGAAAGTGGTTTTTCTACATCTTGGTAATTTTTAAAATCAATTTTTTTAATATAATTATCATCTAAAATCTCTTTAAGAATCCATGAATTAACTGTATCAAGATTTTCTTTATAATCTGATGATAAGTATGTGTTTTCTAACTCGATATAGAAAATTTCTTTCACTATTTTTGGATTGTAATAATTGATGAATTGCTCTAGAGTATCATTTGTCCACCAAACAGTATCAATATCTTGATATCCTTTTAACCTACAAAATGCACCTGGAAATTCTGAAGAATGTGCATAAATTGGTTGCTGGATAAGATGGGTTGAAGAATTAATATAAAAAATAAAAGATGATCCAAGATTATTTGCTTGATAATAAGAACTTCGAAATACTAAACCGGATTCGGCAAAAATATAAGAATTTATATTGGGAGATTTAAAACCCTGAATAAAATTTGTTTTGTTTTCTATCCATAAAATATTAACTTTTTCAAAATTCATCCCATTTATTCACTGACAGATAATTCCTCTAAGAATTTGATGATCTGGCATTTTTGAAATATTAAAATAATCACTCACAGCAAATTTATTATCTTTAAATTGAATATCAACTCGAATATCGTTCTTTATATAGATTTGCTTTTCATTAAAATAATTTTTTTCTTGAATATAATTCATTCCGAGAAAAGAGAAAAGAATGATTGATATTAATAGAATAGATTTAGGCAAATTTCCTTGCTGATTTCTTTTTTTCCATAACAAAACTAATCCTTTTTTATATCGATCTTTAAAAATTCCAAAAGATGTCAAAGTGATACCGAGATCATTAATAATTCTTTTTGTTTTAGAAGAAAAAATGGTTGAAAATCCAATGGAAAATATTATGATAAAAATAATTGGAACTAAATCGATTAATATTATCTCAAAAATCGATTTAATATTAGATGGACGAATAAGAGATATTGGAGAATATAACAAATAAGTAATAATGCATAGGATAATTCCTGTAAAAGCAAAAAAAATCCACCTCATCTTAATATTATTAATTAGTTCCTTAATAATTGGAATTTTTGAATAGATATTATCTGTTTTGTTTATTGAAAACATTGTTGCTACAGAATGTTTCTGGTATTCATTATGAAAAATTAAAATTATTGATGTAATTAAGAAAAGGAAATAAATTAACAACCTTAATCCAAAGAAAACAAAACCTTGAAAAAATAATGAAATAATATTTATTTTAGTAAAGCTTAGCCAAATAGAAAAAACAATTGTAAAGATGATTATTGGTATTAAAATTTTAAGTAAAAATTTTAAAATAAAATCCTTTTCTACCTTAGAACTAAAAGAAACAATATTAACTCCATATTTTTTAAGTCTGAAAAAAAGTAAATCTTGTTTATCAAAATATCTTTTTAAAACATCTTGGGAAATAATTAAAATTAAAATAACACATAATCCAAGAATAATAATTAGTTTTAGATATAAATTGACCATATATCCCGTATTTCCTTTTAAGTAACAGATAATTCCTTCATTATAATTAATATCTAATCTTTCAAAACTATGATCATAAATAATTTCTTCAATGGGTAAAGAATATAACTGATTAATATATCTAAGGTGTAAAAGGGTGAAATTTTTAATTCCAAAATTTAAAAGAAGTGTCCCATATACAGGTAATGAGTAATTTTTAAATAATTCATACATTTTTTCTTGAGTTAAGAATATATAATCTTGTATTGGCTCAATTTCATTGAATATTTCAGAATAAAAGCATTTTGAAGAAAATAGAGTTTGATATTCGTCATAAAGAGAACCATTAAAGTAATTTTCTCCAATTCCCTCAATTATAACTGATTCATTGTATATATTTACCCCTTTAATTGAAATTTTGGTTCCATTTTTAGAAAAGAGAGGATTTAAAAGAGAAGAATTTTCTTTTTGAAAAATGAAAAAATCCCCATTTTCAGGAAATGAACTTGTATTTTTTTTAGATTCAAATAATCCTTGAAAAATCTCATTTAATTCTAATAAAGGACAAGGAATAGAAATGAATCTCACAATATGAGACATATTATTTGAATTAATAATAATATCAGCAAAATAGAATATATTAGTTGATATATTGAATTTTGATGCATACTTTTGATTTACTAAATTTAACTTTGGATTATTTAAAGTTGACCATGGAGTTCCAATTTTTGTAGAAAAATTAACGTTCATATCCACACCATTCTTACGATAATTTGATAAATTATCAAGATATTGAATTTCACTGCTCCAGAATGGAATTAAAATAGAAGAAGAAACACAAAAACATAAAGAAATAAAAAGTACAACTTTTTGCTCACCTTTTATGAGTTTATTGAAGTTTTTCATTAATGAAACCTCATTCATTTCTATTGATTGAAATTACTTTATTGAGCCATTTTCTATAACTAGTTTTCTAGTTGCATATTTAGAAATCTTCTCATCATGTGTAGCAATTACCATCGTAGTGGAATATTTTTCATTAATTGATCGAAAAAGGTCAAAAATTTTAAGAGCATTAGCTGCATCTAAATTTCCAGTAGGTTCATCTGCAATTAAGATTTTTGGTCTGGATATTATCGCACAAGCAATTTGCACTCTTTGACGTTCACCACCGCTTAGTTGCTCAATTTTATAGCTTCTTCGATGTTCTATACCGCAAGAAGTTAACACTTCAGAAATCCAATCATGATTATCATTTACATCTTTTCCTTGGATTAAAAGAGGAACTTGAACATTTTCTTCGACTGTTAAGTATTCAAATAAATTTGGATCTTGAAATACATAGCCGATGTTTTTTCGCCTAAAATTTGTACGAGCTTCTACATCAAATTTCGCAATTTCTATTATATTTTTAACCTTAATATCTTGATTAAAGTAGACTCGACCAACTGTTGGAGATAAAATTCCGCTTAATATATTTAGAAGTGATGATTTTCCTGAACCACTAGGTCCCATAATAGATAAAATCTCTCCGTGAAAGATTTTCATATTCAAATTTTGCAGCGCTACAGTTTCTACATATTTTGATTTATATATCATAAAAATCTCTTTCAGAGAATAGAGAAGATTTTCTTGCCAAGATTCTTTTATTTCCAATAATTCAGCTTCGTAAGAGATTTGATTCATTTTAACACATCTTCGTTGTATCTGGTTTTTTTTTTGTTAATTTTTAATATTTTTTTCTAGAACTTCTTTAACTTCTTAATTTTTTTTTTATTGATTTTTTTTATTAAAGAGATATTGATGTTTCATCAAAAAAATGAAAGAAATTAACCCTAATTGAATTAGAATTAGGAAGAACTCAAGAGGGAAATAAAAAGAGACATAGGAAGTTTTACTTATTGAGTAACCATGAATACATACTTTATCATTGTAATATAAATCTAATTTGTTTAATGAAAAATAAGTTGGCCAAGAGTAATTTAAATTGAAGAATAATACAAAAATTTGGCGAATAAAAACTAAAATTATACTAAATATTAAAGCGTATATTATAAAAATGCTAAAATTATCAGCAAACATTTCAGTAAACACAGATTGATTCAAATTTTTTTTTGAATAACCATACCATTTTAATCGATCAAATTCTTTATATCTCAATTTATAATAGTCATATCCATTATTCCACCATAGCATTCCTAAGCATAAAAAATTTAAAATATTCTGTAATTGCATGAAACGAATTAAAAAAGGTAAGTCATTAAAAGAAAAAGATTCTTGTCGAATTGAAATAGATTCAATTAGTGGATCTTTAGAAACATATAGAGAATATTGAAAATCTTGTAGATTAACTGTAGCAGGCACCTCAAAAAAAACATGAAATGATTGCATATAATTTCCAAAAAGTAAGTTAAATGATAAAACAATCTGAATTTCTTCTGGTGCTATATCAATTTTTAATAACGGAGCCCGCTCGATTATTCCAACAATTAAAAAATTTTGATTATCAAAAGCAGCCAATGTAATATAATTTCCAACAGATAAACCCTCTTTTTTTGCAAGTTCTTTTGAAATAAAACATTCATTTTCAGATTGATCTAAGTCTTCTATATTTTTAACTGATGATGAAATTTTAATCAAGTTTTTTGGCACATGGCGTGAGTATTCAGATGGATTAATAAAAGCAAAACCATATGAATATGCATTTCCATAAGCAATTTGAATGGTATTAGCACTTTTTAGTTGAGTTTCTAAGGATGATATATTTTGTTGAACAGATTCATATGAATATTCATCTGAAAAGGGGCTAAACCTAAATTCACAATTTAAATTAAAGCTTGCCCAATTTAATTCTTCTTGATCTGCTTCGCTTTTAAGAAAAAATTTTTGAAAACCTGCACAAAATAAGATATTAAAGCAAAGTAGCATCGTAACGATAAATGTGAATGATTTAATCCCCTTTTTATTATTTGTGATTCTAGGAAATAACCATAAGCCTATTTTATTTTTTTGAATTTTCCAAAACAGGATTTGAATTTTCAATGAAATATATTTAAACAAAGGACGAAGTAAAAGTGTACCAAAAAAGCATAATAAATATAACCCTATAATCCACTGAGGCAGAAAAAAACTAATTAAAGATGAAATATAAGGTAGAAAGATAATGTTACTACTTACTAAATTTTGATTCCACATTAATACCAAGAAACCTATAAGGTAGCCAGTTAATAAAAATAAAATAATCCCTCGTTTCCAAGCTTTTTTTGCTTTAATATATGAAATAAAATCTTGTTCATCAGATAAATATAACTGTTTTGAGTTTTTATCTTGAATGAAATGAAGATTTTTTCTTAATGTATATTTAAAGTTGAAATAATTAATAATCAAGTATATTATTGTCGTAAAAAAAAGAGATATTATAAAATTTGCTCTCAATTTTGTTGAAATCAAAATAAAAGTTATACCAATGGCTAAAACTACTAGCAATCCAAAATAAAAACTAACCTTCTTTAAAAATGATTTTGAAACAATTTTCTCAAGATTTGAAGAACTTAAACCAAATTCTAATTGCTTCTGTATAATTTTACTATCTTCTTTCAAATTTCGCTGCAAAAGGATAAAAAGGAATATCTCAAAATTAAAAATTGATATGGTATTCCATAAAAAGAGTCGTTTCAATAATTGATTAAATTCATCTAAATCTGTTAAAGCTTGCACTAATTTACCATTACCACCCATAAAATAATAATCCTTGAAATTTAATGCCAATATCTTAGAATTTATGCTTTGAATCTCATTTTCTATGGTTGCCAATTGATGAATACTGGAAATTGAAGTAAAAACTTTATAAAAGATATGAATTGTCATTGGAATTTCACGAGTATATTCATCATCTGAATTAAAGAGATAAGTAAAATTATTCAAAATTTGAATTCCAAAATCAATATGTGCAAAAATCATAGGTCTATCATAATTAATCTTTATTTCATCAAATCCTGCTTTTCCATACAATTCCTTGATTACACATGTATCTGTAATATTAAATATACCTGAAATAGATACATTCTTCGCACTATTTAGCTTCTTATTATATAATAATATTACTTTTCTGACATCGCTCTCGTTATAAAACCTCCCATCTGCTAAGATTTCAGAACTATTTTGGGGAAAATTTCCTTTTATTAATTTAAATACATTTTTTCCTTCTTGAAATAGAGAAGAATAATTAGAAAGCCATAAGATATTATATCTTAGTGGATCTTTAGGAGGTACACAAGGTGGAGTACAATTGTAATTAATCCAATCAAAATTGTTATGAGGAGATAAACTCCAAAATAATTCTCCTGATTTTAATTCTGAATTCAAAGGTAAAAAATCTTCTTTAAACGAATAATTTATGTTAGCAGGCATCATCCCAATGGTCATTCCAGATTGAATTCCCCTTTCCCATTTAATATCAAAAAAATGGTCATTTTTTTCATATTTTTCAAGAATGATTCGATATTCATTAAGCACTGCGACAAAATTTATGAAAAATAAGATAAATAAAAAAAATAATGCTAATTTTAAACTCCTATTAAAAAGAGGTTTATTAATTTTAGAAAAACTATTAGCATTAGCTATTTTAAATTTCAATTTTTTCTTAACTCTCCTATGATTTTGTTTCTTTAATCATCGCTTATCTAACTATTATTTCTTTTTTCTCTTATTTTTAATATAATAGAGAGTGAAACCTAATGGAATTCCTAAAAACAACCCGACAAATAATATAATCTGGAAAATTGAGGATCCTGAAATAGGAGATTTAAAAGATACGCTGGAAGATACGAGAAATAAGTTTGGATTAGAAACATAACATGTGTGATTCCCCATAAGAGTCTGCAATAAACTTCCAAAACAGTTGCCAGGCAATCTTCCACTTAGTAATATTCCAGTTTCTTCTTCATAAAATAAGGAGGTAACAAAATAGTTATGGTTTATATCTTGATAGACTTTTACTTCTCTTTGATTTACAGATTGTGAGATAAAAGGAGTAGGATCATCAATAGAAAGAGCTTCTCCAATTTTGATATAATCTCCTGATTCAAATAATTCAATATAATTCTCTCGTATTGAAGTAGCGAATGGTTTAGTTGTTTTTATTTGATCAAAATCAATTATCAAAGGGCAATACATAGGAAAATGTAATAGTTCTGATGAAAAATACCCTTCATTTTCATTATAATAAAGAAATCCAGACCAAGAATAGTTAAATGAAATAATATCAATATCGACTTTGAAATAAGTTTGGTTATATCTATTAAATTCAAACTTACAACTTGATAATTCTAATAAAGAATTGTAATCCCTGGTTTGAATTATTCTTAAAAGGGAATTGTTTTCATTTTCAATTGTATCGACAATTATTGTTCCATTTTCATTAAGGACGTAACTCTCGAGACCATATACTAATTCTAAACTATCTATATATGTTTTAGGACTCGTGGTGGAAAAAGAATGGACATATTTAAAATTGCTACTATTTAAAAATACAAAACATAAAAAAATCGTTTTAAATAATATTTTCTTTTTTTGGTTCATCATAATTATTCCCGTAAATATTTATTCTTTTTGAAATTTTATCCATTTTGGAAAGTTTCAAATTCAGGGTGAGCGATTTCATCGCTTATATCAAGAGCGTTAAAGTAAATGTATTGATAGATATGATGATAATGGTAAGTGAACCAATAATACCATTTTTCAATCTCTTTTTATTTTACTTAAATTTGTAAATTTGAGTAACTTAATTTTTGAATATGTGATTTTTAAATCTTATGGTAGAATTTTTAAATTTCTAAAAGCGATTAAGAATATAGTGAATCTTGAAGTTACATTAAGATTTTAACTTATATTCTTATTATATTTATCATTATAATGAAGATCTAACAACCAATTTCTTTTTTTTAGAAAGCAATTTTCAACCTCTCTCTTTTTATAGAAAATCCAAATATATTCTACAATATTTTAAGTGTAAATTAGTTTACATTTTTAAATGAAAAACAAATAAATTCAATTTTTCGGCAAATTCATAGGCTTTTTGCATTTCATGAGAAGAAATACGCCGATTTAATTCTGAATACTGTAAAGAAGAAACTTGGTAATCTGGATGATATTGATCCATAATGTTAACCACCACTTTTGGGATATTATCAGCAATCCATTTTAAAATCGGTTTCGTGCAACATTCAACATGATTGGGCATCACCAAATGTCGAATAATGATATTTTTTGACCCTTCGTGATAAATCCGCTTAAAATTATGAGTAATTGTTTTCCAATAATGAGGGATTTTAGATAAACGAAGTGCACATTCATCATTTCCATATTTGAAATCAGGTAACCAAAGATCAATTACATCTATAAGAATACTTAATGCAGGATCAGAAAGATAGAAATTTGAATTCCATAATTGACAAATATTCTCATGCTGAAATTTCATAGATTTAAGAATTATATGAATATGAGGAGTTGGATCTCCACCAACATAATTGATATTTAATGCACCTTGATGGAATAATCTTGTGGCAATATTTGCTAAAAATTTAGGCGATACAGCATCTTTCCTAACAAAAAAATTACTTAAATTATCTGAAACCCCTTCCTTGTTTTTTTTACCGTATGACGCAATATCGAAATTTTGACAGAAAACACAATCAAAAGTACATCCATTGAAAAAAATTGTTCCGCTCGGAACTAGAGGTCGTTCTTCTCCAAAATGAAGGAAAGCAGAAGAGACAAAACATTGATCTGATTGACCACAAAAACCCAGCTCACCTCTTTTTCTATTAACATTACATTTTCGATTGCAAAAATTACAATTTTGAAGCATTTTGGTGGCAATCACACATTTTAAATCCAAAAATGATTGAATATCTGGATTTAAGTGCTTAAACAAATCCATTTCTTCAATTTTACCTTTCATTTTCTTGTGAATACTAAGTAATTTTGTCAGGTCATCTGTAGGATCAAATTCAACAGAGAATGATTTGCATCGCAAATAGTATGAGACAGTTCGTTGTTCTTTTAATGAAAAATAGTGGGCTAAATATGATTCCAAACGAGTTGAAGAAGAATCCCTACTAACCATTTTTAATTCAATAAAGAAATCGTGATAATCTTTATTAATCTTTTTTAAAATAATGGTATAATTATCCATCTTTTGAAGAAACGTCAATCTTAAATAGGAAATTTGTTATTATATTGTTAAGATCTAAGAAATTAGGTATTTAAAATGCGATTCATAAATCCGTTAAATCATAAATCTAATACCCTTTGTGCTGTCAAAAAGCACACTACTTTAGGGGTTATGCGAAAGCTTGACCCTATTGTAGATTATTTTATTTGGTATTAAATTTTCGGACCGAATCGCTAAAAACTCCTTTTAGGCACTGAAAACCGAAATTGCTTGGAAAATTTGTAGCGATTCGGAATGAATTTAATCCTAATTATAATCTACATAGTAGTGTGGAATCAGTTGGCTTGTCACAAAGGATGTTAAGAAAAAATTCAAAATATCTGAATAAAATAAAATATAGCCAATAATATTATCAGAACAATTGCTTTAGTGGAAACTACCATATTTTTTTTTGAAAAAATAAATATATTCAACCATAACTTTAAATATGTTAATTTCCAATAAGATCATAAGAAGAAAAATTATGTAATACGTTTCTTCACTATCAGGAATAAAAAAAGTAACTAAAAAAGTATAAAAAAAGCCGTTCAACAGGGACCAATGATGTATAGCTTGAAAACTTACAAATTTAATATTCACCCCAATAAATATTGGCACACAATTCATGCCGAAATTCTTATTTCTGGCGTAAAGTGTTTACGTGTTCCAATGTTTATGGATTTGTAAGAGTAAAAAGCAAAGCATCAGTTGGAAACTAAGCTGAACAAAAACCACGCATTTCATACCAAAAAATGCGAACTTATTTTCACAGGTGCTTTGCACTCTACATATTCTTTTCAAGCTGAGCGTTTTTATCCCTTTGTGATAATAAATACTCTCACATGAGATAAATTAGCAGAAAAGTAATCAAAATTGATTCATTTAAAGATCAGAATTAAGAAAACCAAATAACTATAGAATTTTTCAAGTAAGAATGATAACATTTTTTCATAATAATCAAAATGCAAACATGCAAATAAATACAAATAACAAAAAACTGACCAGGAGGAACATCTCATGAGCACTTATCAAGAAAGAACCAATCAATTAGAAAAATCAGAAATAAAAATTACAGAATATTTGGAAGATACACAAGATCTATATAGATCTATGACTGATCGTGCTCCTTGGGAGTTCGGTCAGAAATATCAAAATGCAATTCAACAAAAACTCCAAACTTATGGATATAGAGTTCCTGTTTTGCAAATCGAACGAAATTCATTAAAATCTTTTCAAACTCCAGATAAAGAATTCAAATTGCCAATCGAAACCCATGACATCTATGAAGATGCGGAATATTCTGAACTATGTGAAATTCTCCGCCGAATGGATCCAAATTCTAAACACAATGATGGAGTCATTCGATTCCGTATTGATTACAGAACAATTTGGCAAGGGATTACAGGAAATATTTCAGGAATATCACGTCAATCCAACCCAGCATGATAGTTCGTCGATCTTATAATCCACTAAATAATAAGGAGGTGAAGAATTAATAAAGTGAATTGAAAAAAGCGAAATACAAATAAAAAATCCGAATATCAGGTTAAAAGGGATAGGAAAACAACAAAAGTTTTCCTCACTAATCAAAAATAAAATATAAGAGGTGAAAAAGAAAATATCGTGAAAAATAAAAAAATAAAAAAAAATCAATGACTCGACAATAGAAAAATCTAAGATTAACACCTTTTTTCCCGTGTTGAGAGCCAAAATCGATTCTCACGCCGAAATTCACAACTTCTTATCTCTCAACACGGTTCTACTTTTTACAATTGTAGAATAATTATAATGAATAAAAAAATTAAAAATCATAGATTTTATTTACAACGATTTGTAATTAATAATTCTCCAATTAAATTTACTATTCATTCTTTTAAGTAATTTATAATAATCCAAATTGTGACATATTGCGATTTGAGTATATTTTTCCAATATTTCATCGAATTTATTAAGAGTTACTTCTGAAATCGATTTTTTTTGTAATGGACAAACAGGTGAAATTGATATTCTCCCTTGGAACTGAATGTATGGAAATAGTTTACAATTTAAAGGTTTATTTTCACGCAAAATGCATCCGATTTCGGACAAAAAGAGGCATTTTTCCCGGGTTTTTGGAATTGCTGCAATTAAAAAATCTCCTTCATCATTAGGATTTGTAATCATTTCTAAAAGGTTGTATTTAAAATAATGCTGCCAAAGATAAGCTGCTGAGATTAAAAATTCTGGTTTTATCCTATATATTACAATTTCATTCAAAAGCTTTTCAAAATTTGCATTTTTCGATTTTAAAGCCAAAAAGTGAAGGGTATGATAATCAATGATACAAGTGGGAATATCAGAACAACATAAACGACAAGTAGCACATTGAGGAATAGATATTTCATCAAGAAGTAACGCATTGTTGGACATTTTGTATCAGAATCAAGTAAAATTCTAAAATTGGATTTAATTTCTTATAGATTATCTTAAAAATCGTTATCTTTTTGAAGTAGATGATCATATTTTTGCTTTAATTCTAAATACTTCTTTGAAAGCATTTCATATGAATCTTGCATATCTTGTAATTGTTGAGTTAAAAAAGTGATCAACTTTTGAGCATCTTCCATAGATATGATATTTCCTTCAGCATTTTGGAACATAACCTCAACATGTCGAATTTCCAAATTTTTATCTATGTATAGCATTGTTAAAATATCTTTTCCTTCATCAACACTTTGAGATTTTGAAGAAAATTTATGAATATACGAGTGCACAAATGGATAAGATGTGCGTCCCTCGGCAAAATCTTCTGGCATTTCGATTGAATGCTTCTTTTTACAAAGCGGACAATAATATGTTTTTGTTATCACTCGTAATCATCTCAAGATCTAAATCACTTCAACTACCTTAAAATATATGGAAAAAAAAAGAAAAATGAGAAGCGATTTTATATATCTTCAATATAATGAAATCGAAATTATAATCGCTCAACAATCATCGCTTCGCCCATTCCGCCTCCAACACAAAGAGTGGCTAAGCCAAGTTTTGATTCTCGTTTCATCATTTCATAAAGTAAAGTAACTAAGATCCGAGCACCTGAAGCACCGATAGGATGACCAATTGCGATGGCACCACCATTTACATTTGTAATTTCAGGGTTTAAACCCAACTCTTTAATTACACATAAAGATTGAGATGCAAAAGCTTCATTTGCTTCAACTAAATCAATTTGATCTAAAGATAATCCAGCATTTTTCAAAACTTTTCTGGTTGCAGGAATTGGTCCTGTACCCATAATGCTGGGATCGACACCAGCAGTCGCATGGGCAATAATTCTAAATAAAGGTTTCAACCCCAATTCATCTGCTTTTTCTCGACTCATCACAACTAATGCTGCTGCACCATCATTAATGCCAGATGCATTACCAGCAGTAACTGTGCCATCTTTCATAAAAGCAGGTCGTAATTTTGCTAATTTCTCGATTGTTGTTCCATCTCGAATGAATTCATCTGTATCAAACATAATTGGGTCCTTTTTCCTTTGGGGTATTTCCACAGGAACTATTTCATCCTTAAACTTCCCTTCATCACGGGCTTTTGCTGCTCTTAATTGGCTGGTAAGTGCAAATTGATCTTGCTCCTCTCGGGTTATTTGCCATTTTTTGGCAATATTTTCTGCTGTAATACCCATATGATAATCGTTAAACACATCCCATAGCCCGTCTTTAACCATTGTATCATAAAGCTCGCCATTTCCCATTCTATAACCCCATCGAGCATTTTTTAAAACATAGGGTGCCATCGACATATTCTCTGTTCCACCAGCAATTACGATATCATTATAGCCGGACACAATAGATTGATAAGCTAAAGCAACAGATTTTAAGCCTGAACCACAAATCATGTTGATAGTAGTAGCAGGAGTTTCTACAGGTATTCCTGCTTTAATGGAAGCTTGACGGGCCACGCCTTGCCCATAACCAGCTTGTAATACACAACCCATGAATACTTCATCAACTAATTCTGGATTTAATGAAACACGATCCATGGCATTTTTGATAACAATTTTACCCAATTTCACAGCGGAAATATTTTTTAAACTGCCACCAAAACTTCCAACTGGAGTGCGAACCGCACTTACAATCACAACTTCTTTCATGTTAATAAAATTAACATTGAAATGTATATAAATGAATGGAGAATCCAAAAGTAAAAAGATGAATTCTATACGATATGTTAATAAATTTATAAAAGAGAAAATGAAAAGAGAATTTGAAAAAAGAAAATTGTTTTATTTTAAGTAGTTATCACAATTCAAGCAGTAATCTTGATCTTTCTTTAAATTAGCACCACAATATGGGCATTTTTTCATGTTTTTTTCATCAAAAGAAGTTGTTGAAGAATTGGAAGAATAAGCATCAAAAGTTGATTCCATATACATATCCCCGCTTTTATCTTTTTTCTTCCCCTTTTTTGATTTCTTTTCTTTGCTGGTTTTCATCTCATATTCTGTTTCTTCTCCTGGTTTATACTTAATTGCTCCAAAAAGAGCACCAAAGGCGCCACCAATTAAACCACCTTCTAAAGAAGCTAAAATAATTGCAAGTATAGGATGTAAATCTGTCAACCCACCAAATAATCCATTAATAATACTAATTCCGATTGTTCCACTTAGCACAATTGCTAATAAAATATAAATTACTATGCCCCAAACAATATATCCAACTGCTAACCAAACACCGATCATAAAACCCTGCTTAGCGGATTTAGCAAAAAGCAATGCAGAAATACCAATAGCCAAAACCCATGGAATCATTAAAGCCAATGCCATTCCCGCTTCATCTGGGCGATAAATAAGCATCCAATGGATTGGAAAAATAAGAACACTGACAATACTCATTAATCCTCCGAGAAGAATAGTTCCCAGAGCCCCTACAGAACTACTTCCTGTAGCTAAAGTGAAAATCCCACTGATGGCACTTCCTACATTTACAAATAAACTTCCAGATATTGCATTTGTAAGGTCAAAGAAGGTAAAGCTGACACCAGCCATAATAACTAAACAGCATGAAGTTAAACAGTTTTGACAACATTTTGCACAAAAACCCATATTCACTTCTTAGTTTAAAACTTAAAAAATCTTTGCGATATAGAAATATAAGTAATACGATTAATCATTTGCTTCTTTTTGTAATGATGATATATTTACATTTCGTAAAATTAGAGCGTTTTTTTCTGGGAGTGCATCGTTAATAAAGTTATAAGTTCCCAATTCTACTCCAGCCAAAAATTTCCATTTTCCTTGACCGCGGAAAGGAGTGTAAAACTCTATGTGAAAATGCCAAACATCTCGTTGTGAAGTATTCACTGGAGCATTGAACATTGCCATAACATACGGCATTAATCTGTTATTTCCTATTAATGCATCATATCGATTAACAATAGATTTCATAATCCGAGCTAAATTTTCAACTTGAGAAGGATTCATTTCAACAATTGATGGTATATGAGTTTTGGCAATAATATGAACTTCAAAGGCCCAATGTGCGTAATATGGCACTTCAGCGATGAAATCAACATTCTGTTCAATGACTCGTTTAGGATCACGCATTTCTTCAGCAACAATATCACATAACAGGCATTTTTTCGAATCATTATTATATTCTATAAAGGATTCCCATTTTTTTTTTATTTTTGGAGGAAAATAAGGAAAAGAATAGATTTGACCGTGGGGATGAGCCATTGAATTTCCAATTTCCTTCCCCCGATTTTCCATAATAAATGGATACTTCATTTCGGGAAGTTTACTCAATTCACGATATCTTTCTTGCCATAATTCGATTAATGCCACAATATTATCATGAGAAAGTGTTCCAAAAGAAGCATTATGATCTTGTGAATATAGAATAACTTCACACTTTCCATAATTTGATGCTTGTTTATGAACAGAACCAATTGTTTGTTCTTCAAACGGTACATGCTCATCTAGTGCAGCAAAACGATTTGGTAACTGCTTTACAACCCAATTTCCAGCACCTTCTGGAGCATTAGGACAAAATGGACAATCCCATGTTTTTTTTGGTTTTTTATCAAATTGTTTTCCTTGAAACGGACGTACATTCCGTCGAGGTGCATAAATTATCCATTCTTTCAGCAAAGGATCCCAGCGGTGCTGGGGAGTTGTGAATTTTTCTTCTTCCATACTGTTCGATTAAAATAAGGATTCATTACTAATAAAATCTGGTTCATATTGTATTCTTTTATATCAATTTCTCATAGATATATCCACATAAGATCGTAATAATAACGGATTTGAATATTATTTTGACCATAAATGATCCCAGTGGTCAAACTTATGATATGCAATTTCTTTGTCCTTCGAAATGGATTACCAATCTTGAATATTTCTCTGGATCCGAAATACCGACTTGCTGAAAATAACAATGAATTTACCTTAATCAGCGGATTTTTCCAGGCAATTAATAGTTTTGCAGATTCTGTTGGAAATTTAGGCCAAATTGATGAAGTTCAAATGACGGATTTACTATTTACATTTCAACGAAAAAATTTAGATGGACAAAAAAATGAACTGCTCTTTATTTTGACTACTGAAGGAAATCCTGATAAAATTACCCGTAAAATAATTATGGGTGAAGCTTCATCAACATTTATTCATATGTTCGGAAAAAATCTTAAAAAAGACTGGAATGGAGATATTAAACCTTATCATCGTTTTAAGAAGGTTTTCTTAGATATTGTAGAGAAAATTCAAGGAAACCTTCCAATTTTAGAAAATGATGCAAGAAATTCAGTAAAATCGAATGAATCAAAATCTTTAACTTATAAAATGCCTGAAATCAGAACAACTGTGCCTGCAAATGCATTTTCAATGGCAATAACAAAATCATCTAGATTCTTAAATTCTTCTTTAGAAAAATCAAATGAAAGCGGAACACCATATAAACACCCAACACATGGAATAAGTAGGAGGTTTTCCCAGTATCAAACTTTACGATATGCAACTGACAATTTAGATAAAATTAACAATGCAAATACCATTGGTTTTTCAAAACAAGCAAATATGCCAACAAATTACTACTCAAATCTCCGTGAATTACAAAAATTTTCACCTAATCGATTTATCCCAGAAAATAATTCTTCAATTATGCATCAATCTTCACAAATTGGTTCAAATTACTATCCAGCGAACCCTTTCACAAAAACACATCATCAAATTGAATTTCCCCAAAATGTTCATCGAAATGGTACAAATCAAGTATATCAAGACAGATTATTGAGAATGCAACAATTTCCACAAAAATTTTATCACAAACCGATCCATGAATTAATTCCAGTGAAGAATCACATAACTGCAGGTGTTTTTCGCAATCAACTACAAAACTCATGGATTAAAGTTTTAATGGTTGCAATAGATGGGCGCAAAACCCTGCGAGATTTAGCAGAATTATTGGATATTCCAATAGGAGATATAATCCAAGCATGTCAATACTTGCAGCAAAAAGATTTTATTCAATTTAAAAATTAAAGTCAATTACTCAAATATGATTTTTTTTCAAAAATTGCGATTATCCATCTATTCTTTTTTTCATTTAACAATCATCCATCTATTTTTTGGATAATTTGAGGAATAATTCTTGGATAAGATATGGTGGCAAAATAAAGCCCATGTATCAATCCTTTACGCCTTAATTCACGAATAACTGGTGAATAATAATTTTTATTAAATGTATCAAATTTTTTACTCCGTTCTGCGCTGTTTTGACAATTTTGGGAAATCTTCTTATATTCATTTAAGATTTCTTTCGGAAATTCCAAACCGGGTAAAAATCGAGCAATTTTTTTAGCTAATGCATAATTATCGAGAGGAACTACTCCAGTTATTATTGGAATATCATATTTTTGAAGGTTCTTAAGCATTTGAATGACAGCTTCTGCATCAAAAATGACTTGTGTCTGGATAAAATCTAAGCCCAACTTTGCTTTACGTTGAAAACGCGCCATTTCAATTTCAGGTATTGAAGTATGAACATTAACCACAGTTCCTAAAATAAAATTTTGTGATATATTTTGGGATTTTAAAGAATTTTCATGACTGATATCAAATGAAGTTCCAAAAAAAGAATGAGTGTGGTTGAAATCACGACATAATTTCAGTAATTGGGTCGAATCCAAATCAAAAACGGGTTTACTTTCAGGTACTGTACCCAATGATGGATGATCTCCAGTAATAAGTAAAAGGTTTCGAAATCCCAAAGCATACGCAGTAATTAATCTTGATGCAAGCCCAATTCGATTGTAATCCCTACATGATATATTTAAGATAATATCTTTGTAATAAACAGGACGAATAATTTGTGCAAGTGCGATATTTGATAAAAAAATATTGCTTCCAGGATTATCTGGAATAGAAAGAGCCGAAGTATGAGAATTTAAGAAGATCGCTTGATTATGATATGTTTGGGGATTTAATGAAGTGGAATATTCAATTTCTCCTTCAAAGATAAATTCACCCCGTTTCATACGAGAAACAAAATTATCTTTGGGTATTACAATAGATGGTATTGATTTCAGTTGGAATCCTCCTGTTGACTTTCATTATGATGATCAGCTAAATAAATGTTTGAATAAAATAGTTTTCTTTCTTTTTGGAGATTTAAATTTATTCGTCGACGAAGATTCCAATCTTGTGGTTCCCGAATTTTGGCAAATAGAGAAGATTTTCCAAGTTTTTCTAAACGATTGTAAATTTGTACCCACGCACAATCATTTTGATAGTTATCCACTTCACACTTACCTTGGAACATGCCTCCACAAGGACCATTTAGCATTGATTTTGGACAAAGAGTAATTGGGCATATTCCACCTGTTTCATTTAAAATACAATTTCCACAAGCAACACAACGATTGCTATATTCATTTAAATGAATCGTTTCTCCCATCATTATTGTATTAGTTGTAATTACAACAGGTTTTTGAGCAAAATCTCCAATTACTTGAGCGCCAATCCCGCAACTTGCAGCTATGAACCCATCAGCATTGTCTATCTCTTCTCTAATATATCGAAAATCTCGATGAAGATTGCGCAAATCACATGGTTCTTGAATCACCATAGATACAAGAATTTTCAAATCCAATGTTTTTAGAAATGAAAGTAATTTTTCCAAACCTTCTGTTCCTCCAGTACCACATTTTGCTGCACAACCCCCACAACTTATTACAATTATTTTATGCAAATTCCATTGTTCAATGGCAAGTTTGATTTCATTCCAAGATTTTGGTGTGGTAATTATCACAATAAACGATTAGAGAAAGATTAATAACTTTAAAAATTTGCTAGTTGTAAATTAGAATTTTAAAATTTCATGAATTTTTTGGGCAATGAAATCTTTAATTATTTGAGTTGAATGGAAGATACGGAAAAAGAAATCAATCCAGTGAAAACTGATGCATCAATTTATTCGCAGGATATAGCTGTAGAAGTAAAGAAAATTCAAGATAAATATCAAATCATCGGCCGTCAGAACGAATTAACCCTCTTGTTATTAGCCTTTAAAGCTAAAAAACATGTCATTTTAGAAGGTGCTGTTGGAACTGGCAAAACGTACTTAGCCCGCGCTTTAGCAGAATATGCAAACAATAGATTCTTTCGAGTTGATGGCTCTGAAGATGTATTAAGTCACACATTAACAGGATATTTCGATCCTCCAGCTGTTTTAAGCCATGGATATACTGAAGACTCTTTTATTTATGGTCCTCTCGCTTTAGCAATGAAAGAAGGAGGATGCTTATTCATTAATGAATTAAATAGAATTCCTGAATCTACTCAAAATGTCCTTTTATCTGCTTTAGATGAACATACATTAATTATTCCAAAATTAGGAAAGATTCATGCAAAAGATTCGTTTTTTACCATTGCGACTCAAAATCCGGAAGCACATGTAGGTGTATCTGCCTTGGGTGAAGCGTTAAAGGATCGTTTTGTTTGGATTGAAGTAAATTATCAATCAGAAGAAGAAGAAATCGAGATTGTTAAAATGAATCTTTCATCTTCTACTCTGCATCTGAATCTAATAGCAAATATATCAGTAAAAATAATAAATTTAACGCGGGTACATCCAGATCTTCGTCGTGGTGCATCTATTAGAGGCGCGATAGATCTAGCCAAGCTTATTGAAGCCTATGGAAAAAAACCTGGACTTCAATTTTGGAAAGATGCAGGAATTATGGCATTATATTCTAAATTAGAATTAATGGATGGAACTGAAAGAAATCTTAAAGAAATATTGGAAGAAATTATTGAAGAAGTGTTTCATCATTTTCATTAAAGGCTGAGGTTCAGAATGTTCTTCATCCCGATGAAGCCTTCAAAGGAATTGAGAGATTGCGCCTCTCAAATTTGAAAGATCATGATCTTTTAAAGTATGAAATTCAACGGAAGCAAAGCACTAAAAAACGCTATAAAAAACTAGCCCAGAATCTGGGTTTCAAGGATATTAAAGATCTTGCGCGCCTCTCAGTAGAATCAGATAATATTGAAGCTTTAATGAGCTTAGCTCAATCAAATATATATGCAGTTACAGCTGAATTACAGCAAACAGAATATACTCATTTTTTTGCAGAGAAATACAGAGAAAATAAAGATTCGTTTATTCCACATTTATTTTTTATGATTCGCTCACATGCACCACTCTCATTTAAGCTGATGCTTCAAAGATTAACTCGATCAATCATTTTGCGATCTTCATTAAACATTTCTGGACGTGGTTCTAAAGGGAAGTCTAGACATCGCATTCATTACTATCCTGGAATTCCTGAATTTGATTTAGGGCAAACATTATTTAATTATATACAAAATGGAAAGCAATTGATTCATTACGAAGATATTGTTGGATATGAACGCCGACAAAAAAAGCGTAATGTTGTATTAATACTTGATACTTCTGGTTCAATGTTTGGAAAACTTCTTTTAAATGCAGCTTTAACTACTTCTGTTTTATCCTATGCAATGTCAAAGGATTTTATCAGTATTATCTTGTTTAATTCTGAACCATATGTGTTAAAATCACTAAAAGATGAAAATCCTTTACCTAAGCTTATTGATCAAATCTTAGACAGTGAAGCAGTAGGATTCACAAATATCTCACGTGCACTTCGAAAAGGATTAGAAGAATTAAAAAGTGTCCCAGGTGGGAGAAAAAAAATAGGAATTCTAATAACTGATGGCGATTATAATCGCGGAAAGCATCCAGCCATAATCGCTCGACAATATCCAAGATTACATGTAATAAATATGCCTTCTGAAGTTCAAAAGGAAAACACTGCAAGGGGAAGTTCTATTTGTAAGCAAATTGCCCAAGCAGGAAAAGGATTCTATATTCCTGTATCAGACTTTAAGGAAATTCCTCGGGCACTTATGATGCTTTTAGCTAAAATTTAAAATAATCATGATTCTTCCATTAATATTTCAGGAAAAGATGAATGAAAAACGGGTAAAAACAACTGTAAAGTTGATTTAGGTAGTACATTATTCAAATTTACAGAATTCTGGATTTGGTTCCAAAGTTCAGAGTATGTTTTCAATTTATCAAGAAATAGATTTAATCGTTTTTGAGCAGAATATGAAGAACCCTTGTATACATATGCAAAAAGAAGAGAGTGATTGTGAACTAACATTATTGTATAATGTCCAAATTTTGCTCGATCAAAAGAATGTTCTGTCATTTCACTACAATAAGAATAAAAAGCACTGAGAAGCCCGCCAAATAATTGATCGTTAACTACAATCTCACGATTGAATTGTTGAGAAAAAATCATCGGCCCACACTCATTCATAATTGCAAAAAAGATCGGAATTTCTTTACTTGGAGTATTTAAATTATCATTAGTATTTACAATCATTCGAGAAAATTGGAGGTTGAAACCTGATAATTTCAAGCGTTCTTCTATAGATATTTCCTTATTTCCTATTTGTTCTAATAATAATTGCTGTTCAAGCAATTTATCATGTTCAGAAGCAATTTGGATTGCAATTCCATTCAAATGATGTGACATTGCATAATTTTGAGCTTTAGTTAAAAATTGTCTCGCTTGATCAATATTTAAAGTCAAGATTGCAAAACGTGCCTTTAATAAATAGGTTTGCGCAAGCAACAAAATCAAATTTTGAGATTCTGCAATTTTTAGAAGTTCTGCAATAATTGGTTCTATTTCTTCAACAATTTCTCCTTTTTGCGTCACCCTCATTTCATCTAATAATATATCTGCTAAATGCACTAATGCAGTTAATGTTATTTCATATTCTACGACAGGTCCAAAAGCAATTGACTGTAAAATTTCATGAGCTTGAAATTGAAACCGTAATTGAGAACTTTTCTTCCATAATAGAGCTTGAATCAGCTGATAACGTTGAATTACTCTAATATTATCTTCAACTAAGCATAACATTTCAAATTCAGTAAGAAATTTTTTGCACCTGGAAATTTGATTCAATTCAATATAGCTTTTAATTAAATGAAAAAGATATACAGACAATTCATATGGATTACCTAATTTTCGTCCGATATTAACACTTTGTAAAAAATATTCTGATGCCTCGCTATATTTTCCCATTTCAAAATATAATTCTCCAAGAGTATCTAATACTGTTGCTTGTCGGAATGTATTTCCAGTTCGGTTTTCAAAAATAAGACTTTTTTCACAATATATAAGAGATTTTTTAAAATTTCCTAATTGGCGATAAATCATCCCTAGATTATTATAAAGAATGGAAATTAATGAGGGATAATGATTTGATCTTGCTATTTGTAAAGCTTCATCAAAATACTTTATCCCTTCACTATAATTACCTTGAGCACATATTATCACTCCATATCGATTAAGTAATTTTATTAAATGAACTGGTTCGAGTAAATCCCGCTGATTTAATATCATTTTTTCTAAATTTTTTAATGCGAGTTCCAATTTTCCAGTTTGCCATAAGATTCCAGCTTTTACAATAATACACTTGGCATATAATTGAATCTTCTGTCGATTGGAAGAAATTTTTGAATGTTCAAATAAATCAAGTGCTTCTTGAATATATCCTAAAGCTTCAGAAAAATTGCCTAAACGAAAATAGTTATCACCTAAAAGATATAAAAGATCCATATACTCCAGCGATTCTGAAGAAAATGCAAAATTTTCAGAAAGGTTTTTCAAAATTCTTAATGATTCGGAAAATTTTCCTGTTTGATTTGCAAGTTGAGCTTGAAGAAGGAATATTTCATCATTTTGTGAGGGCGTTAGATCATTTCTGCTTTGAAGGAATTCAATCTCATCTTTTGCCATCATAAATTGAGATCTTTTTAAATATTCTCTAATCTTGTTCAAATATTCTTTAAATAATGATGGCATTTTTTTTCCACTTATTATATATTTTTCTTTTAATGTATGCGTATAGCCCAATAGAGTGATTAATTAATTATTATTTCAAAAGATAATTATTTACAATTAAGATTTTTCATATACATCTTCTATTCGCATAATACAGATTTGTTTATAGGTATATCCCATCTGTAACTTTTAGATCTCGGAGGAGTATAAAAAGCCTTCCGACAAATTCGTCCATGATCATTACTTTTTTATTAGTGATCCTTTTTTTATTTGATTCATAACTTTCATAAGTTTTATAGGTAGAAAATTCCAAGATATATAATAAGCAACAGATCTATTTTTCTTATAAAAAAACCCCAATAGGTGGTAAACTCATGAGCAGTGATGAATTACGAAAAGAAATTGAGGCAATGAATAAAGAAAAGCTTAAGAAGGTAACAGAAGAAGAAAAGGCACAAATTGAAGCTGAAAGAAAGAAGCGTGCTGAAGAATTAGAAAAATTAAAGGAAAAACTAAAAGCCGAAGGAAAGTGGGAAGAATAATTTTTTTTATTTCTTGCTGAGAAGAACATTTTTTTTCGCTTTTTTTCTATCCGCAATTTATAGTTTCTTTATTCTTATAATTAACATTTGGACTATATCTATTTTGATGTAGATTTTTCTGCTAGTGGTTCAAATACCATTTTCTCTTTATGAGTGGGAGTAATATAACTTCCACCATCAAAATCAGTCAAAATGACAGTAAAAGACATTTTTCCAGATTTGCACGCATTTAATCGAGTTAATGAATCATGTGCATTTTTCCATTCTGGAGTATCTGAAGGAGTTGTCTGGAGAAAAAATTGAATTTGTTTTTCCATTCGTAAAAGAATTCCCTCAACATTAGTAAAATCGAAGTTCGCTGCTGGACCCCGTTCAATTGAAACACCTATTTCTGGAATTTCTAGATTTCCGGTAGCACCACGAAAAATTTTATGAGATAAATCTCCATCATCAACCACTAATCGATAAATTCCTGGCTTGAAAGCAGTAAATACTGGAATCATGTCAGATTTTCGATATCCACAATGTTCACACAGTATAACAAAAATTATGATATCATCTCCATCAGGTAGTGAATATAATGTCCTTGTCATTTCCACTTTTTTTCCACATACTGGACATTTAATGCTCTCATCTAAAGGAAGAAGTTCATAGTATCCATCTTTTCGATTTAGTGAAGTTTTTCTCTGAATTGATGATAAGTTTGAATTCTCTTTGGTTGATGATAAAGGATTGGAAGATGAAGATTTAGAGAAAGAAGAAGATCTTTCATTTGAAGGGTGCATAATCACTAAAGAATAAAAGAATAGAAATATACTAAATTTTTCGTTTTTTGATCAATTTCTTTTTTCATTCGTTCTATTTTAATTCTATATCTAGATTAATCACAATTATGAAAAATGAAGGAAGAATGGGGTTGATAGTGGGATGTTAAAATAAGATCATCTCACTTAAATATTAACGGGTTTTTCAGATCATAATGTATTTTTCGCGTGATGAATCATTATGAACAATGATAAAATTTTTGAAATTACTATGCACGGTCGAGGTGGTCAAGGTGCCATCACCGCAGCGCTTTTACTCTGTGAAGTAGCTTATGCTGATGGGTATACAGATGTACTAAGCATACCTAAAATTGGGGCAGAAAGAAGAGGCGCTCCAATAAAAGCATTTACCAAGTTATCCCGAAATCGCGAGATTAAAAACTATGCCGCAGTTGAGGATGCCGACATTACCATCATTTTTGATGCGTCATTAATTCCTTTACCCGGAGTGGCAGATGCAGTTAAACATGGAACGGTTCTGGTTAATACCAATCAAACAATTGATGTATCAAAATTCCCAAAAGAATGCAAAATTTACACTGTTCCTGTTACAGATATTGCACTAAAATTGAATTTAACTACAGCAGGATATCCAATAATTAACGTTCCTTTATTGGGAGCATTGACTCAAATTAAATATAAAGATGAAACAGGCGAAATGGATTTAGGCTTACATTTGAAAACAATCGAGCAAATTGCATTGAAAAAATTTGGTTCTCGGGGTCATCTTAATTATGAAGCAGCCATGAAAGCCTCAGAGCAAGTAAAGGAGATTCAATAATATATTAAAAATTGGGAGAAAAAAGAATTAATATAATGGAGAGAAATTAAAATGGTGGAAGAAGCAAAAAAGTGGGAAATAATTCGAAAATCGCGTGAAGAACGCCCTAAAATTCAATCGTGGACATCATATTGGGATTTACCGCCAGCATCACTATCCTTTCCAATAAAAGGTTGTGCAGGTCATACAGGAGACTGGCGAACATTTAAACCCGTAATTAATCAAGACGAATGTATTAAATGTTATCACTGTTATATGTACTGCCCTGAAGGAACTGTGTTAATTGATGATGAAAGTGGAATTGTGAGTTTTGATTATGACTACTGTAAAGGATGCGGAATTTGCGCAGAGATGTGCCCAAAGAAATGCATTGAAATGCAGAGGGAAGTATAAGTAGAAGGAGAATAAATTAGAAAGATTAAAAATTAGTCTTATTTAAAAAAGAAAAGGTGAAAAAAAAATGGTAGAACCAAAATTCTTTGAAGGTCCGCAAAAAGGAAACTTAGCTGCTGCTTATGCAGCTATGGATGCAAATGTTGATGTAATCACAGCATACCCAATCACACCCCAAACCACAGTCGTAGAAGAACTAAGTAGTCTTGTTGGCGAAGAAGAATTCATTGCGAGAAATCAAAAAACACAATTCATGAGAATGGAATCTGAACACAGTGTGGCAGCAGGATTGGTTGGTGCAAGCTACGCAGGGGCTCGAGTATATTCAGCCACTGCTGGACAAGGTTTACTCTATATGACAGAAATGATCCATTGGATGGTCGGAGCACGCTTACCAGTCGTACTATCAATTGCCACACGAGGACTTACTGGCGGAGGTTGGAATATCTGGGCAGATTACGGCGATATCATGGGGTTACGAGACAGCGGTATCATGATCCAACTGTTGGGAACACATCAGGAAATATATGATTCTATTTTGATGGGATTTAATATTTCAGAACATCCAGATGTAATGCTACCTCTCTTTCCAGCTTATGGAGGATTTGTTTTAAGCCACACATCAAAACCAGTTAAACGAGTACCATGGGAAGAAGCGCAGAAATTTGTTATTCCCAAACGTGATGAATGGGAACATGTTTGGATAGACAGTGAGCGTCCTATGATGACTGGAGCTTTAATTATGCCTCAAAGCTTTTATGCAGAGTTTCGTATTAAAGCCCATGAAGCGCAATTAAAAGCAATTCCAATCATTAAGGATACAATGGCTGAGTTTAAAAAACGATTCGGGCGGTCTTATGGAAATGGTTTAGTTGAACCATATAAAGCTGATGATGCTGATGTCCTTATGATCGGATATGGCACAATTGCCAAACAAGCAGAAGATGCGGTGGATGTATTACGAGAACAAGGATATAAAGCAGGCGCACTCCGAGTACGAACCTATCGACCATTTCCAACGGAAGATATATTAAAATATATTAAAAAGACACAAATTGTTGGAGTTATGGACCGTGCTATCGCTTTTGGTAATCCAACTGCAGGACCGCTTAGTACTGATATAATGGCAGCCTGTCAACGCTATGATTCAACTCGCAATGCTAAAATACTGCCCTTTATTGGAGGATTAGGGGGTAGAGATGTTACATACGATGATCAAATAGAGCAGTTTAAAATCCTATTCGACTTAAAAGAAAAAGGTGAAGCTCCGAAAAAACCATATAAAATGTGGGGAACATATTGGACGGGTTTAATTACAGGCTCTGATAAAGTGCCTCAAGGTGAAGAAGAATATTTTGGAGATATATAAGGAGGAACCAAATATGGCAAAAACAAAAATTGTAGATATTGTTGCAAATCCAGAAACGAAGCGTGAATATTTTCTACCAGGTAATGCTACTTGTCAAGGTTGCGGTTTAGATCTTGCTCTTCGATGGGCAATGAAAGCACTTGGTCCAAAAACCGCCACTGTTAGTCCAGCTTCTTGTGCAAATGTAGTTACTGGTTTATGGCCGAAATCAGCTCCAGATTGGGCATGGTTCAACATGGCTTTTGCTGCTTCTGCAGCAGCTGCTTCAGGAATGAAACATGGATTGATAGCAAAGGGAAAGGGCGATTATAATGTAGTTGTCTGGGCAGGAGATGGTGGAACTGCAGACATTGGAATTCAAGGATTAAGTGGAGCGGCTGAACGCAATGAAGATATAATCTATGTCATGTATGATAACGAAAGTTATATGAATACAGGTATTCAAGCCAGTTCTAGTGCACCACGTGGCACAGTAACAACCACAACACCCTATGGAAAAGCGAAGAAAAAGAAAAATGTTCCAATGATTGTAGCAGCTCATAATGTCCCTTATGTTGCAACTTGTGCTGTATCTGATCCCATGGATTTATATGATAAATTCAAAAAAGCCAAAGATATTAAGGGCTTTCGCTTTATTCAAATTTTAGCACCTTGCCCTCCTGGATGGCGCCATGAAGCGCAATACACCATCAAACAGGCACAATTGGCAGTAGATACTGGTGTTTTTCCTTTGTTTGAAATTGAAAACGGAATTTTAACACTTTCAGGGAAAAGCAAGCGCTTACATGATCCAACCAAAAGGAAACCACTGAGCGAATACTTCTCAAAGAAAAATCAAGGACGATTTAAATTAATTGATGATAAGTTAATCGAACAATTACAACAAGATATAAACGAATGGTGGTCTTGGATTGACCGTTATTTGGTATATCAAGAAAATCTAGAAATATAGAAAGCGATAGATATTTTTTTATTGTGCAATTATTATGTCGATTAAGTGCGAATAAGTTTTTTCTTATTTTTTTTTAACTATAATCTTTTAGTTCCAAAATTAGATTCTTTAAATTTTTGGGTAATTTTTTTGAAATTTTTTCATCGGCTGTTACCATTTGAGTATTGAATTTGTCTGCAAGAGCTATATATGATGCGTCATAAATAGAAACATCGAAATTTATTGAAATCTCAACCATTTTCTTTCTTATTCCATCTTTTATTGCAAAAACATCAAAACCATAATTTTCTAAAGACTCCCCAACTAAGTTTAAATCACGTACATTAAATAATTTACTATACTTTAACGCATTGAGAACTTCATAATAAAGTAATGAAGGAATAATGATATTAATTTCTTCATTGACAAATTGTTCTTTTATCTTTTCAGCCTTATCGGAGTGATTTTCATCGATAAACCACTTAACAATTACACTTGCATCAACAATAATATTCTTTATCATATTTTCTGGTTTTCCTTTGTAGATTATGTGAAAAATTAAAAAAAAACAATTAATGTCGTTCATTTCGGAATTTTCGAATGAATTCAACACTATCATAATTTGTGGGTGCTTTCTTTCGAACTTTCTCATTAATCAGAACTGCACGAGCCATATTCTTTTTTTGTTCATTTTGGATCTTTTTAGTAATAGCTTGGCGAACTACTTCACTCCAATTGATGTGTTTGTAGGATTCCATCATTTTTTTTAATTTCACATCAATTCTAACACTAATTAAACTCATCTTCTTCTGAAATATATACAAGTAATACATATATAAATTTCTATGCAAAGGAAATAATCCATAAATAAAATAAAATAGAGATTTTTGAAAGTGAGTTATCTAAGATATTGATAACGATAATTTTTTACTGATTATAATTGACCATGAAAAAAGCTTTTTCATTAAACTTATTCGCACAAGTGATTAATTTTTGATGATTAAAATATCTTCTAAATTAGCCGCACTACAATCATTCTCAATTTGAATTACACATATCACAAACATAAAAAAAGCTAAGATTTTGCATTTGAATTGGATTTGGAATTATATCATATATATCATTCACAAATTGGGTAATTTTATCATTCATCATATCTGTGATTTTACCACATTTTACACAAATTAAGTTAATATGTGGGTCTAATCGTGGCTCATAGTGTGATTTCCCATCTCCCGAAATAAATGCAGATACTAATCCTTTTTGTTCGAATTTTTCTAAAGTTTTATAAACTGTAGCAAGACTAATATTTTCTTGGTTGACAAATTGCGACTTAACTTCCTCATATATTTGAATGGCGGTAGGATGATTTTCTGATGTCAATAAAACTGATGATATTGCCAAACGTGGCCCAGTAATCTTCAAATTTGCATTTTTCAAGATAGTTTTAATTGAAGAAAAATTAAGAGAATTTTGATTGATTAATTTTTTCTTTTTATCTATATTATTGGTATTTTTCATAAAATCATCTATAAGTCTTCAAATTCTTTTTTCATATCTAAAATAGCATAAGGCACTTGGAATAAAAAACTAATGATCATATTGTAAAAATACAAAAAAAGTTTGAAATCTTAAGCAAAGGATTTTAATGAAAAATTCTTTTAATTGATAATTAGTATTTGTTGAGAATAATTCTCCGTTATGGATTAATGTTCAACAAAGAAAAAAAAAGTGAATAAAAATGTCAGAAATTAAAAACTTTCCATTAATTGGGGATAAATTTCCTGAATTAAAAGTGCAAACCACCCATGGAATGAAGAATCTTCCTGGAGATTATAAGGGAAAATATTTTGTGTTATTTTCTCATCCTGCTGATTTTACACCTGTTTGTACAACTGAATTTTATAGTTTTGCGAAACATTATGAAGATTTCAAGAAGCTTAACTGTGAACTGATTGGCTTATCAATAGATCAAGTATTCAGCCATATTAAATGGACCGAATGGATAAAAGAAAATCTTAAACAAGAAATTCAATTTCCTATCATTGCTGATCATGGAATAGTAGCCAAAACTATGGGAATGGTTCATCCAGGAAAAGGATCCAGCACAGTAAGAGCGGTATTTGTTGTTGATACTGAAGGAATTATTCGAATTATTCTTTTCTATCCCCAAGAAATCGGTAGAAATATGGAAGAAATTCTTCGAATTGTAAAAATTCTGCAGATATCAGATAAAAATAAGGTGGCAATTCCTGCCAACTGGCCGAATAGTGAATTAGTAGGAGATCATGTTATTGTTCCGCCAGCAACTGATATAAAAACGGCCCAAGAAAGACTTAAATCAAAGGATCACGAATGTTATGATTGGTGGTTATGCCATAAATCTTTGAAAGATTGATTCACTTTTTGTTGATTTACTTTTCTTTTTTGTAAAAATTTTTTTTTCTTAAATTTCGATTAAATTTGATATATTTTTGGAAAAAAATTGATTAAATCTAATTTTCTTATCCAAGATCTGATTTATTATTTAAATAAATTTAAATTTCCATTGTTCTAAAAATAAAAAAAAATACTGAGAATTTAGTGAAAAATAATAAATTTTTTAATTGAAGTAAAAAAATTTAAGGAAGAACAACGACATAAAGGAAGAGATTGATCAAGCTATATGAAAATTTAAAGATTAATTTAAATTTTAAAAAAGAAGGGAGTTATACTGCAAAATGGATCACATATTTTTGGGTGTTGATGGATGTCGAGGCGGTTGGATCGTTGCAGTCATCCACAACAATCGTTTTATAAATTGGGAAGTTTTTGAAACGATTCAAGATCTTTGGTCAAAATATGGCACTTCACCATTAAATGCATCCAGGATACTCATCGACATCCCAATTGGATTAGTAGAAAGAGGATTAAATACAAGAGAATGTGATGCTTTTGCCCGTTCTGTCTTAAAGAGGCCACGTTCAAGCAGTATATTCAACCCACCTTGTAGAAGTGCCTTATATGCTAAAGATTATGATCTTGCAAATAAAATAAATAGGAAATTTACCAAAAAAGGGATCAGCATCCAAGCTTGGAACATTTCAAAAAAAATTAAGGAAGTTGATTTATTCTTACGACAAAATTTATATTTAAATAGAATAATTTGGGAAAGTCACCCTGAAATTTGTTTTTGGGCATTAAATCAAAAAAAGAGTATGAAAAATAACAAAAGATCCAAAGCGGGAATTAAAGAAAGGTTGACATTATTAAAGAATTGGATGAACAAATGCGAAATTACTATTGAAACAGATTTATTAAGTTATGGAAATTTTTCATCAAAAAAAGTTCAAAAGGATGATAAAATCGATTCACTAGTATTAGCATTAACTGCAACAGGTTTAATTGGAGATTTTAAGACATTTCCTGAAAATCCGACCTTTGATGAGCTAAACTTACCGCAACGAATAGTATATTCAGAAATATCCTAATTTTTTGGTTGTATATAATTGTATCTATGTATCTGGTTGTATCTGGTTGTACCATAGAATAATGATGATTTTTATTAACAGAATTTTTTTTTGGAAAAAATAAAATACAATTTTAAAAATAGAAAGAGAAAGAACAATAACACAAAATCTGTGCATTCTAAAAATTTAAGGAGGTGAAGAAGGGAGAGATCTTCACCTCCAGGTATTTTCATCCAATAAACAAAATTTGGAAACGTGGGAGCGATTTAAGATTCTACTAGAACCAATCACAAAATATATGGGATGGAAAATACCTATTTGGAAACCTTTGAGGGATTTTTTCACTTTTTAACAATTTTATTGTAAACAGAGGGTTGGAGATGAGCGACGCATCAGATTTCACTATCTCTAAATAAATTATGTGAAATTCATCTATTTAAAATTTTACATTTTTTGGACTATTTTCAAATAAAACAATTATATTGCAATAGTGTTGAATATATTCAAAAAAAATAATTCTTAGCCCAAATTTCAAAATTTTAAAATTAGTGAAAGTCAATAAATTTTCGAAAAAAAATGCTAAGAATTGGAATCCATAAGTTTCAAATAATTTTATGATGGTATTTATCTTGATAATGACCATTTCTCATACAAAACCTGTAATTGAAATTAACTTTAGTTCATATCTACCGACTCCAATTCAATTAGATCATTTCCTTGAAATAATTCATAATCGTTTCTTTGAAATTCAAAAAAAAGAACAACAAGAAATGAATAATACAAGAAAAGATATTTCTGAGAAAGAACTAGATGAAATGGATGGAGAAATTGAAAAAATACTCAAAGAAATTGAGCACGAAGAACAACAAGCGCGAGAAACCCTTTATATTTAATTTAATTGCACTTTTATCTTATATTTTATTGGAATTTTACTTTTATTTAATTTATTGCTTAATTTTTAACTTATTCGTACTGATTTTCGATCTTGAATTATGTGACTTAGACTTCCCAAGAGATAAGATTTAAATCTGCGTATTTTTCTTCGTATGTTGAAGAAGCGCGATTTTAATAAACTATATTCGCGCGGGAGGTATTAAAAATGAATGTTGTATCTAATAAAACCACCTTTAAATCTAAAATTGCTGAAAAACAGGCAGAATTTGAAGGTTTATTGCGAAAATTTGAAAATTTAGTAGATCCTGTCGAACGTTATATTAAAAGGTTGGAAATGACAAAATTGCAGAAATGGTTGGAACAATTTGATATTCACGTTGATGTTCCATAAGATAGAGTGAGAATTATTCTCACTTTTTATTTAATTAAAATCATTTGCAATTTAACTGATGAGATATAGAAATTACTTAGTTGAGATTAGTGACAATATACTTACTTTGAAAGTGTCCTTAAAGTATAACTAAAAAAGAAAAGAAGTATGAATTCTTACCAATAACTTTATAAAGATAAAAAAAAAGAATGTTATGAACAATTAATGCCAACTATTAATATTGATTTTGATGTATATTTACCATCAGTTACAACTTATTTTAATTATATAGAATTACTTAAAGATAAAAAAAATCAATCAATTTTTATTCAGAAAGAGAGTTTTTCTAATTTATTATATATTTTTTGAGCATCAGAGTTACCAGCATCAACTAAAGGTTTGAGATTCTGTAAAAATTGATCTCGTTCCAATTTGAGACTGCTTAAAGAATCTTCTTTTTCTTCTGGAGTCCCATTCTCATATTTATCCAGTAAATCTTCGATCACACCAAGAATCATTTCCATTTTACTCGATCATAAAATAGTAGGGTTATTTTTTAGTTTTTCCTCTTTATAAAGGGTAATTAATAATCTGGGTGCGAATAAGTTTAGAAAAATAATGAAGTAAAAATGAAGAATTATGCTTAACATTAAGAGATTAACGGATATTTTGGTTGATAATCTTAACCAATTTAGCAAATAATTGGGAATTTTCGCCAATTGGGGTGGATTTAATCCATTCAAGCAATTCTTGAGGGTCCTCTCGATCTAATTGAGCAATATCATAATCAACTTTTCGATCAAAGAAAATAATGAAACCTCTTGCAGTTTCTTCCACATAAAACCGAGTTCCGATAATTTGACTTACACGCCAAGTCATTTGATAGTTATAACGCATTATATTCGGTCGATTTGTTAAATATTCAAGAACTACATAATAATCTTCAATTGATGCTAATGGAAGCTCTGATTCTCCTTTATCTTTTTTTCTTTGAGATGAGGATGTAGGTGAAAATTTTTCTCTTTGTGTGTAAAGTAAATCGAATGGGAAATTTTGTTCTTGCAAAATTTGTACAATTTTTAAAAATCCATCCACACCATATTCATATGCTACTCGAAAATCAGCTTCAGAATCATAGTTCACTTTCAAGATAGGATTATCTTTAGATCCCCCCCAAGAAAAATGAGCTTTATGAGTTTTTTTAAATTTTTGAAGAGTTTTTTCTAAAAGTGCTCTTTTTGTTATATTTTTCGAAGATTTGCTTAAAACTTGTATATGAATATAGGGTAATTCATCCATTTATCTAATTACCAAATGAGCTTTTTTATATATTTGATCACCATAATATCATATTTTATTTAATTATTTACACCATTCTCAAAAATGAAACAAAGGGAATTATAAGAGAAAAATATAATAGATTAAAAAAGAAAAAAGAATTATTCCCATGAATTACTTTCCAAGAATTATTGAAATCAATACATGGCCTTGGTTGCTGCAATTGAAAAATGAAAATAAAATAAATACGATAGCAGATATCCCAGAATTAATTTGGAAAAAGGAATTGAAGCATTTTGACTATGTTTGGTTAATGGGAATATGGAAACGTAGTAAAATAGGAAAAGAAATTGCCCAAAATCATGAAGGATTACAATTAGAATATAAAAAAGCATTATCGGATTATAATAATGATGACATTATTGGTTCTCCATATGCAGTTGCAGCATACACAATAGATCCATATTTTGGAGATGAATCGGATTTTATTAATTTATCGAATCAATTGCATGAGCAGGGAAAAAAGCTGGTCGTTGATTTCATTCCTAATCATGTTGCTCTCGATCATGAATGGATAAAGTTACATCCAGATTATTTTATTCGTGGCACTTCTGAAGATCTTAAATTTCATCCTAAAGATTTTTTTCAAATTGATGATCAAATCAGGAAGAATAATAACCTCACATCTAACAACTCTGAAATCTTTGCTCATGGAAAAGACCCATTTTTCCCATCTTGGACAGATACAGCTCAATTAAATGCATTCTCTTCTGAATATCGCCAAGAGGTTATTCGAACCTTAGAAAGAATGGCAAAATGGGTTGATGGTGTTCGATGTGATATGGCAATGCTATTAACCAATCGTATTTTTCATCAAACTTGGAAAGAACGCGCAGGACCACCATTAAACCGAGAATTTTGGGACGAAATTATATCAAATATAAGAAAAAAACACCCTAATTTTCTGTTTATTGCGGAAGTATATTGGGATATGGAATGGCAACTTCAGCAGCTTGGTTTTGATTTCTGTTATGATAAACGATTATTTGATAGACTGATTCATGCATCAACTGAAGATATACGCGCCCACCTTACAGCTTCATGGGATTATCAACGTAAATTACTCCGATTTATCGAAAATCATGACGAATTGCGCGCAAATTACACCTTAAAACAAGAAAGATCAAAGGCAGCTGCTGTACTCACATACACTCTTCCTGGAGCATATCTTCATCATTACGGTCAGCAATTTGGATGGAAATTCAAGTTACCGGTTCAATTGGCACGTTATCCTGTAGAAATGAAAAATAATGAGATATATCAATTCTATACATCACTTTATTCTAATCAATTCTTGAAATATCAGGCACAATCAAATAAATTAAATTGGATTTTATTAAAAAAACTTCCAGAATCAATTATCGCCTACATATGGCAACTTGTAGATGATTTGGAAATTATTTTAATAAATTACAGCCCATCAACGCAAATTTTAGATAAATTCATCATAAAAACACGAAATAATGATGAATTATCAAAAAGAAGCGATTCTATAAATTGGAAATGGTATTCACTAACGAACACCAAAAGAATGGGCCAGTTTTCAAATCAGAACTCAAAAAATAATCCCATATTAGAAGTTTTACCGTGGGAAGCATTAAGAATATTAAAGGAGTGAAAAACATGACCCCATTTTTAAAATTCTTTAAAAAACCCAAAGATAAATTACAATCTAATGTAGTTAATTTAGATGAAGAAAAAAATAATGAAATTTTGAAGGAACAAGACAAAAGACTAACAAACATTGATAATATCGATGAAAATGAGCCAAAAAATAATAATTTTTGGATTTCTATCCTTTCTTATCTATTTTTCCTAGGTTTGAGTTATGTAATTTCTCAATATATTGAAATTCCATTAATTATATCATTCGCTCTCTACTATCTGTTTGGGGCTATAGCAGTACTCATTAAAATTGAGCCAAATCGCTTAAAAAAGCTAAAAAACGTACCATTGCTGCGAAAACACTTTTCAATGATGTATAAAATTAATATCAAAATTCGAGAATCTTTTGATAAAGGTACAATAAAAGGATCTTTCAGCTTTGCTACAGGAATGATCTATCTGATCTTATATTTTGCATGGTTGAATTTCCTTTTGGCAACAATAAAATATATCATTTCTTTTATTTTTCCAATTAGCAATCCATTTCAATTTATCGAAGCATTTTGGTGCCTATTAGGTGCTGGAATGATGGCTTTTATAAAATGGATGAATATCTTAATCCAACATCAATCTAAAGCAAAAGAACTTTTGAAATCAGATGAATCTCATCGAAAAATTAAATTTATCGGATCTCAACTTTCTTTCGGAGTAGGTCTTTATATAATTGTTTCAGCTTATATAAATTGGGCGTTAGGATTGATAATTTTCTTGCTTGCAAGCCCATTCTTTAATGATTATTTTCTATCTTTCTTGATAGGTGCAGGTTTTTTTCTTATTATTCTTTTAATTCTTTTACTTCTGATAATTCTTATTGGAACACCAAAGCAAGGAGTAAAGCAGAAGATAGAAGAATGAAGATTGAAGATTGAATTCCTTGTAGAACTATAATAATTAAGATTTTTTCTTTTTTTTCCTGAGGTTTCACACAAATATTTCACTTCTACCTTGGTTAACACCAAAATTTCCAATATAAAGATAAAGAATAACTTAAAAGTGGGTTTTTTTTTGTTGAAATTCTTTCTAGAAAAACTTATTCGCACTATTCCCACTAAGATTTAAATTTTTAAAGTAATATTGATTATCATGGCCTAAAATTCATCAACTTGGGAAAAACACGGAGATATTTTATAGAAAATTCTTCTTGCGATAATATATAATATTTTTTTTATTCAGTCTTAATTCTTAGGTTGCAAAGTAGTAAAAATGGGGAAAATCTAAATAATGGCATTAAGTAATCCAAATTCTTTACTTTATTATGGTCATAGAACTCTTTTTATTTATTATTGGACAAAATATGATAATTCTAGCCTTCAATATTCTCTCATTTGCAATCATTCTTTATCCTATTTTGTTTTTCTTGGAAAGGTTCATAGATTTTATCAAGCATATTGGCAAGAGAGTGATACACTTTTTCTGTTGGCTAATTGATGGAATTATTCGGCTTTATTTTGCAGTTGTGAATTGGATTGAAAAACTAATTCGCACACATAAAGTTAGTGCTATTACTGATGGGACAAATAGGAGCTATTGGTATATATCTTATTATTTTTGATGTTTAGATTTTTCTTTACCAAAAGGCTTATCTTTTTACCATATGGTTAATTTTGATTCCTCAGAAAATGAGCAACAGTTTCGATCATTTTGAACAAAAGAAGGTTCAAGAAGTTAAGGGATCATTTTATATCTATTTGCCAAAAAGTTGGTGTCGAAAATACGGAGTATCTGAAGATAAAAGAGTATTTCTAAAGCAGTTGTCTGATGATTCTCTTCTTATTCGCTCAGATATGACCGCACCAGAATTAATGACCACCTATATTATTGATTTAGATTTAAACTTAAACAATGGTTTGAAATTAGACGAAGAACAGTTTATAGAATATCTTTTTAATTTATATCTTACAGCGTACATTATTGGTTATAGAACTATTATTGTCAGAAAGCAAAATAAAATTCCAACTAAAATTAAGAATAGGATACATAAGCTAACCCAAAAACTCTATGGAATGGTAGTAATATCGGAGACGCGCAACGAGATTGTCGTAGAAGAACACTTTGATGAAGTTAATCTTCATGTGCTAAGTAAGCAGGTACTAAATAAAGTTGGATTATTGATCAATAATTATATTGAAATTGTTGAAGAATTAGATTCAATCATTGATTTGGATGATGAATTAGATCAATTGGAAGAACAAGATAATCAAATTGACGAATACAGATATGCCATAGAGAGATATGTACACCAAATACTTAATTTTCCAAGTTTAGGCAGAAACATTAATGTAACTTCAGTCGAATGCTTGCACTATTCAGAAACTACACGCTTGATTGAAAGAATTGGAGATCATATCACCAAATTGGTTAAAATAACGAAAAATCAACCACTTCATGATAGACACTTCATTCTAGAACATTTATATCGCACAAGAGAAACATTTTATACCCTTCAAGATTATTTCTGGCGTAAAAACTCCTTAGAACTCTGGTTACTTACAGAAAAGATAAAAAAATATGCTGATGAAGTTAAAAGAATAATATATGAAGATCATCCTGATACTGAATACTTGATACCCATCCGAAGAATAAGTAATATTTGTGGAGATATCGCTGAGATTCGAATTAATGATATATTAACAAAACAGCAGGAAAAAGAAGTATCAAACGAGTCTGATTAATTGTGCTTTTTTCTTTTATTCTTAAGTAATAATTTTCTTAGTGCGAATTAGTTTGATTCCTTTTTCTCCTTATTTTTATTGGATAATGGATGAAAATCTCCAAGTGGTCCATGCCATCGAAATTTTCCAATCGTAGATTTCCCAATTTGAATTGATTCAGTAGGACATTGATGAATACAACGCATACAAACAATACAATCTGTTCCAAATATAATTCTATCCGCTTCTAACCTAATATTGTTAACAGGACATTGTTTTACGCACAACTGACATTTAGTGCAGTTATCATCAACCCAAAATTGCTTTTTGATAGAACCTTCCATTAATTTATAGAGCTTCTGAATCATCCATCCAAATAATCTATCAAGTATATATCGAGGGGGTTTAACAGCGAATGAGATAAAAGATTGTTCTTTTTTGAATGTTTCAAATATTTTGGGCAAAATTTCAAAATACTTATCAAGTTTAGTGATTTTTAAGTAATCCCGAGATTGTGCTTTTCTAACATATCGTGATGTTGATTTTAACATTGCCAATCCATCAGTTCCAGGCATTTTTATAGCAAAGCTTCCAAGATGAATTACTTCAGTCGATTTTAGTGATGAATATAATCGATAAAATGCATTTCCTGCAACAATTCCCTTGGTTGCGAATAGAAAAATCCCCCTATTTTTTAAATTTGGTAGTTTTCTTATAAATTCATAGACATTTTTCGGAGCATCTAAAGCATATATAGGAAAGCCCAGAAAAATCAGATCATATTGCTGAATACTCTCGACGTAGAATGATTCTATAGAAAATCGATCAACTTGGAATTCACTCAAAGAATAAGTTAACAGGTATTTTTGAATATAACGACTAATGTATTCAGTATTGCCAGTACCACTAAAATAAAGAATCAATATTCTCATAATTATTAAAATGATTTATAAAAAATATACATTTTCGAGAAAAGAGGAGATGAAATGGTGCAGATTAGTTCCCAATTCCATTTTGCTCAGAAAAAATTTCTATTTCTGATGAAATTTCCTCAAAACTTGAAATTTTAATCCCTAAAACTGTACAAATTCTCAATTTTAGCTGATTCCCATAATTTATTTTATGAATACATATAATAATGAATATAAGAAATCCTAAATCAGATATTATCATTATTAAAAATTCATTCATATTTGATAAATTGAACGAGAAAGGTGTTAAAAAGACCATAATTATTGGTAAAATTAAATAAGCGGCGAATATCCGCGTGTTTCCTACAAAATACAACAACTGTCTTCCGATTTTAATCAATTCTAATACTTCATAACCTTTATTTATAGAGGTTGAAAATATTTCAATTCCATAACCAGGATTTTTATATTCACCAGGTTCAATACGGAACTCCAACCCAATTTGGTTATAATATTTAATGAATTCTTGTTGCAACAATTTTGCGAAATGTATTTTTCTTTTTAAATTATTATCAATTACATTAAATATAATGAGAAAAGTGATCATTATTAGAAAGAATATTCCAGAATAAAATATATTTAACAAAGATTTATCATTTTCAACATTTATATTTTCTTTATAGAAAAAAAATAAGAATACGATCAATAGAATCCAAAAGAAATAGTAAATTTTAATCAATATTCTTTTATTTTGTGGTTTTTTTGGTTGGATCTGTGGCAATATTGAAGCTATTTGCCTATAGATAGATTGAAAATCTCGAACAAGAATATTATATGACTTTTCTGGAGGATCACTTGAATAATTATATAATGGTTGAAAACACATTAACAACAGAACCAAAAAATGAGATACAATTGTAATAATTGAAAAAATGTAAATGAATTTTGAACAAAAGCCAAAAATTTCATAAGTATAATTTATAAATTGTATTATTATCATTATTACTAATGAAATGATTATATATTTGAGTAATGTTCTCTTATAAGGATGAGAATAATCTAAATTAAAGAATTTCACTTCTCCATTAATATTAACTGGAGGGGAATTTTCTACCATAATTTATTGCATTGAATTTTTTGAGATTTAAAATTTTCGATTGATTTTGCACAATAATTGTGAGATTATTAATATATCTTTTATAAAACTGAAGAAAAAAATAAATGATATTACCATCTTTGCAAGCAAAATCCATATAATGAAAATTTTTCTGTAAAATTTTTTATCAGCGAATTTTATTGCAAATTATAATAATTCTCGCCATATTCTTATAACATTCTAAAATCAAAGGATTTTCTATAAGAGTAATTCTAATAGAAAAAAAAATACAGGACAATCTCTAATAATTCAGTTAAATTAAACAAATATCAGCTAATGAAATATTTCTTTATTCGATTAATCGCCTCTTGAGTATTTTCTCTGCTTCCAAAAGCAGAGAGTCTGAAATAACCTTTTCCATTGGGCCCAAAACCTGATCCAGGAGTTCCTATTATATTTAGTTTTTCAAGGAAAAAATCAAATAATTCCCAAGAACTTTCTCCGTGAAGTGATTTTAACCAAATATAAGGAGAGTTAATGCCTCCAAAAATTCTAAATCCTGCTTGTTTTAATCCCAATCTAATAATCTCTGCATTTTTCTTATAATAATTAATTAATTTTTTTATTTCAATACTACCTTTTTCAGAATACACTGCAGCAGCTGCTTTTTGGGTAGGGTATGAAACTCCATTAAATTTTGTACTCTGTCTTCGACTCCATAATGCATGAATAGGTATTGCATTCTGTTTTGAGTCATAACCTTGTAAATTCTTCGGGATGACAGTATAAGCACATCGAACCCCTGTGAAGCCTGCGGTTTTTGAAAAACTGCGAAATTCGATAGCAACATTTTTTGCATTATCAATTTCAAATATTGAATGAGGGATATCATCTTCACTAATAAAACGTTCATAAGCTGCATCAAAAAAAATGACTGCTTTTTCTTGAATTGCATATTCAATCCATTTTTCCAAATCCTTTTTTCTCATTACTGCACCTGTTGGATTGTTAGGTGAACAAAGGTATATCAAATCAACATGAAAGTCGGGAATTTCAGGAATAAAATTATTTGATTCATTGCAAGGGAGATATACAATATTTGAATATTGTGCTTGCTCCAAATGATTTCCAGCATTTCCTGCCATTACATTTGTATCTATGTATACAGGATAACTTGGATCGCAGATTGCAACAATATTTTTACCAAAAATATCTAATATATTTCCTGTGTCGCATTTTGAACCATCAGAAATAAATATTTCATCAGGATTAATTTGAACACCTTTTAATCTATATTCTTTTTCAGCAATTAAATTTCGAAGAAATAGATATCCTTGTTCTGGACCATATCCATGATATGTTTCTTTTCTCGCCATTTCATCCACACCTTGATGAAAAGCTTGGATAATCGATGGAGGTAAAGGTAAAGTTGTATCTCCAATTCCTAATTTAATAATTTTGGCATTAGGATTTGACTCAATATACTTTTGAGTTCGTTGCGCAATTTCAGAAAATAAATAGTTATTTTGTAAATTAAGGAAATTTTCATTTATTTTTGCCATTTTTCTTCTCCAATTATTCTTTAATTAAATTTTACTTATAGTTAAAAAATCCTGTAGCGATAATAGAAAATTGACCTGTCATCCATAAATGATCTAGTGATTCGGTAGTTTCCATAATCAAATCGCCACCTTTAAGATGAATTATAATTTTTTTGTCGAGAATTCCAAGTAAATTTCCTGCGACTAAGGCTGCTGCTGCCCCTGTTCCACAAGCCCATGTTTCACCTGAACCTCGCTCCCATACACGAAAATTAACTTCATTTCGAGAAATTATATCAATGAATTCAGAATTTATTCTATTAGGAAAATAGTGGTGATTTTCTAAATCTGGTCCGATTAACGATAGATTTAATGCATTTACATCATCTACTACATAAACTGCATGAGGATTGCCCATAGATACTGCTGTAAAACGTCCTTTAAAGTTAGAAGTTGAAATAGGATAATCAATAATGATTTGATCTGAAATATTCACCGGAATTTTACTGGGATCTAAAATTGGTGCACCCATATCGACTCGAATTAATCTATTTTCTAGGACTTCAATTTCAATCATTCCTGCCAATGTCTCTATAGTAAAAACATTTGAATTAACTAAACGATTTTCATATGCATATCCTGCTACACAACGAATGGCATTTCCACACATTTCTGCTTCACTTCCATCAGCATTAAATATTCGCATTTTAAGTTTTGTTTTTCGACCTTGAGTTATTAGAACCAGACCATCACCACCAATTCCAAATCTGCGATGACTTATTTTTCTTGCCAGATCAGAAAGATCAATTGAATCAACTGAATACTCAAAACAATTGATGTAAAGATAATCGTTGCCAATCCCATGCATTTTAATAAAAGGTACTTTCACTCCATTATTAGCCATTAAAAATCTCACCTTCAAAGGTTTTTAATCTCTCAGGAACTTTTTGATGGATGAGCAAATCCTGAAAAGATTCTCTTTCCCTAATTATTGTGATTTCACAATTTCGAGAAATTAGAACTTCTGCTGGCCGCGGCCGAGAATTATAATTTGAGCTCATTGAAAAGCCATAAGCACCAGCATCTAAGATCGCTAAGAAATCACCTTCATTAACTTGAGAAAACTCTCTTTCTCTTCCAATAATATCACCCGATTCACAAATTTGTCCGACAACATCTGCAATAATACTATTTTCAGAGTCATGCTTTATTACTGGGATAATTTCATGATATGAATTATATAGAATGGGACGAATTAGTGTATTAAACCCAGCATCAATTCCAATAAATTTCCTAAAACCATTATCCTTGATTGTATTAATTTGAGAAACTAATATGGATGCTTCTGAAGAAATGTATCTTCCTGGTTCAATAACAAGATATGGAGTACCTAATTTAAGCATATTGCATTCAGAACGAAGTTTATTAACTAAAGTATCAGCATATTCTTCTAATGATAAAGGATTTTCAAAATTTCTATAAGGAATTCCAATTCCACCTCCAAAATCAATGAATTCAAATGTAATTCTTGTTTCTTTAACTATTTTTCGAATAATCTGAAAATATTTGTCAGTTGCTTTTTTGAATGAATCAGCTTGTAGAATACCAGAACCAATGTGCATATGGACGCCAAATTTAGTAAATCCGCACTCTTTTGCAATTTTATATGCTTCAACTACCCGAGATTCGAAAATACCAAATTTAACCAATTTTCCAGCTGTAATACAGTGATCATGATGACCATCTCCAAATTCAGGGTTGATACGGAAAGAAACTAAAGGTAATGTTTGGTTTCGATTCTTACATAGCTTTTTAAGTCGATATATTTGAGAAACTGCATCAAGATTAATCATAATATTTCGATCTAGGGCATATTGAAGTTCCTCATCCGTCCAATTATTTCCTGTTTGTAATATTCTATCATGGGAAAAACCTGCATTTAGGCACAAAAATACTTCACCAGATGAAACGGTATCTACATATGCACCTTCAGATTCAAGAATTCTTAAAACAGAGATATTTGAATTTGATTTTACAGCATAATGTATTCTAACTTTTGGATAACGACTCTTTAAAACTTTATATAGGGAATTATATCTTTTCCGAATGAGATCTTCATTAATTATGTATAAAGGTGTTTTGAACTTTTGTGCAATTTGATAAACAGATTGTTCTCCATAAAATAATTGACGATTACGATACTCCAAATCTTTTAGTTTTAACCATTTTTCGTTGTTCATTTTAAATTTTCATCCTCTTCTTTTTAAAGATTAAGAACTTGTTCCATTGAAAAAATTTTTCCTTCATTTTGGTGACAAAGGATAAATTTCGCAGCGGTTAAAGCACCATCTGCAAAACCATCCCGATTATGAGCATAGTGAGTTATTTCGATGTGCTCTCCAGATCCTGCAAAAAGAACACTATGTTCACCAACAATATCTCCTGCACGAATAGAATGCATTCCAATTTCAGCAGCATTTGATTTCCTAACATGATTTCCTTTTCTTCCATAAATTGCAACTGAATTAAAATCTGTTTCATAGGCTTTTGCAATTTTCTGTCCAATGATTAAAGCAGTTCCACTCGGAGAATCTACTTTATTTCTATGATGTTTTTCAATTATTTCTACATCCCAATCTTTAGTAAAAGTGGCAATCATTTCTACCAAATGGAAAAAAATATTAACACCTTTCATCATATTGGAAGAAATTACACACGAACATTGATTTTGGGAACATAAAAATTCAATTCTTTGAATCAATTCTTTAGAAAGCCCTGTAGTTCCAATAACACAAGGGACATTTAGTTGAATTGCATTACAAACATTTTCTGCAGTCGAGTCAGGAGTTGAAAAATCAATAACGACATCTACTTTATTGGTTTTAAGCCAATTTTCAAAATATGTGGAGCTTGTTAATTGAATACCTGATTCTGCAATCCCAATTAATGAATTAACATCTTTTCCTAAATTTGGAGAAGAAGACTCAGAAAAAGAACCAACCAGAGAAAATTCATCATTATCGTAAATTCTTTTTGATAATATGCGCCCCATTCTCCCATCTCCACCGATTAGAGCAACTTTTATTGAAGAATTGTTTAAATTCATTTTTTTCACCTTTATTTTAATTTTACTGAATTGAAATGGTCAGATTTTCTAAGGTACTTTTTATTTTTGCTTTTGAAGAAGATTGTAATCCAACTAAAGGCAGTCGCACATATGAAGACATTAAACCAAGCAATTCTGCGCCATATTTTGCTGGAGACGGATTTGTTTCAATAAACAGATTTTTAAATAAATCTTGAAGGCGTTTATTTTCAATTTGTGCTTGTTCCCATTGATTATTCTCCATCATTTTAATGTAGTTATGCATTCGTTCAGGAATTAGATTCGAAGCCACACTAATTACACCTCTTCCACCAGATTTCATAATATCGTAAGTTAAACTATCATCACCACTAAAAACAATAAATTCATCAGGTGTTCTTCTTATTACTTCCTGTATCTGTTCTAAATTTCCAGATGCGGCTTTAAAACCAACAATATTTTCAAAATCTTTTGCTAGCTTTTGAATTGTTTTAGGAAGAATATTTCCTCCAGTCCTACTTGGACAATTATATATTACAATTGGAATGTTGATCTCACTTGCAATTGCTGCATAATGAGCATATAGTCCATTCTGAGTCGGTTTATTATAATAAGGAGTAATAAGAAGAACTCCGTCAACTCCCATTCTTTCAGCATTTCTACTTAAATTTATTGCTTCACTCGTATTATTACTCCCAGTTCCTGCCAAAACAAATGGTTGTTCTTTAGATTTTTGGGCTTCTTCAACACACCATCTGATTACATTTTCATGTTCTTGATGGGACATTGTGGCTGATTCACCTGTAGTCCCACATGGAACCAATCCACATTTGGCTCTGATTTGTCTTCTAACAAAATTTTTAAATGTTAATTTGCACAAATCACCGTCCTCATCCATAGGGCTAAGTAAAGCAGTGAATACACCTCTCAATTTAGAAATTTTATTTTTCATTTTTTTTTCACCAATTTATTGTTTAATTCAAAAATTTAACCAGTTCTGAATAAAATCTTTTAAAATTGAATGGATCGCTCAAAAAACATACCTGTAACTCTTATAAATACTGGAAAAATTAGGTAATGTCTTCTAATTGCGATACCGAAATTTTCTAAATTAATCAGCACTTCTTCTTTTTCTTAGCAAGTTTTTCAACTTTAACTAAAGCAAAAGTGCAAATATTAAACCAATTTTTGGTTTTTAGAATGATTTCGATAGACAACATCAGACTCAGTTAAATTTTTAATTTTACAGGTATAAATTTGCGAGAGAATCTGAATTCAGATCCTATTATTTCTAAATGAGCCAGATTTATTTAAATCTTACTAAAATTTACCGATATATGCAATCCAAAATAAATTTAAAACGATCTAAATAAAATACTCGGATCCCAGAACTTTTTTTTAACCCCAAATATTTTCGTATTATTGAATTTTCAGAGAGAAGCTTTCATTATAAATATATGAAAAATCGCTTGTTCTAACATGAAAACGTAAAATTCAGCTAAAGAGAAAGGTTTATTTTGATGCGAATTTCCAAAAATTTTAGAATGAAATAGGTTTTACTTCTTAGACTTCTTATACTTCTTCTTGAAAAAGACCTTAGTTATAATTCGCATCTTACAATTTACTGAAAATTAATTTTTATTTAAATAATTTATGAAAAAATAGGTTAAAAATAAAAAGTGCTCGAAAAATTTGTATCATTTTCGCTCTTTATGAAAAAGACTTCAATTATGATTCTCCCGTAAGGAGGTTTATTAATATGTCGTATATGCGTTAGATTTTTATTCAAAGCACGGGCCACGCCAACATTTACTTTAAAGCCATCCGATACTAAGAATTGAAGGTCATATAACAATCGACAAGCACAATCTTTTACAATGTCGATAATATTTTCTTTTGTCCGTATTTTCATTAACTTAACACCTATAATTTTATTATTTCCACTAACACCCCCAATTAGATACCATGTTTTCTTCCCAATTTTTAGAAAAGTCTCTTTTCAGAAAGGTCTTATCAATGAATAAGCAATTATTTCGTCGACTCTTTTGCTTAAAGATTTTTGAATCTCTAATCAATTTTGAGACTACCTGAATAATCTCCTAAAAGAGTTGAGATGTGGTTGATTTCTTTACTTATAATTTCCTATATATAGCTTTTGCACAAAATCGTCCCTGTTTTTAAGATTGTAAGAAAATTATACGAATATCTGCATTTAGACCTTAAAAATTTCTACTTGTATATGGATAAAACGATTTTCTACAAGTTAAACAGATTATTTGCAAAAGATTATCTCTTACACTCGTAATATGCCCATTAAATATTAATTCATACCTTTTTTCTGCTTCAATTTCATTTAGACAATAAATAGTCATAGTATCAGAAAAAATTTTAGTTCATAAGTTTATGTTGAGTGATGATTGAAATCTATCTGCAGGTAAAGTTTCAATTTCGCACGTTCGAGTAATAATATGGAATATATCATACAAAATTATAAAAATATTTCAAAATTTCGTAGAACAATATTCAGATTATAGTCAGTCATGGGAAATTGAAATTCTCTTAAATATTTTAGAAAATTAATATTCTATACCATCTAATTAATAATAAATCTGTAGGAGAATTGATGAATTTGACCCTAAGTACTATAAATAAAAATCAGAATTTAGCGGATTATATCTATTTATTAAGGGTTTTAAATTTCTCAAAAATCGGATTAATCGAATTATTTAAAAATCCAGAAATGACCATTTCATCTTTCAAAAATCTTAACAAGGAGAGAATTCAACATTTTCTTCTTAGAGGTAAACAAATTAAATTTGATGACTACTCAAAAATCAATAATATTTTAAATTTTGATTATTCAGATCAAGATTTTCTCAAAATTGAAGAAATGGTTAAATTTTGCTCCCAGCATTCAATTCATATCATTACTGGTTATAGTGCAAAAATTCCCTTAATTTTCTTTGATTTAGATAAAAAAACTAGAGATTTAGTATTTATTAAAGGAAAGGTTCTAAATCAGGATTTAAAATCTTATTCTATTTGTGGAACTCGTAATCCTACTGAAGATGCTATTAAAAAAACCAGACTGATTGCAGAATATTTTGCTAAGAAAAGCTATACTTTAATTAATGGATTTGCAAAGGGTATTGATATAGAAGGATTTATTGGTGCTTCAAAAGTAAATGGTAGATATTTGGGAATTATTGCTTCAGGGGTAGAAAATATTTATCCCCCAGAAAATAATAAATATATTTCAAAGGTAGTTACAAATGGAGCATTTATCTCTCAAAGACTAATTTGGAAAAGAGTTACAAAGAAGACTTTACAGCTTAGAAATCGTTTCTCTGCTCTGTTATCAAATGGTAGTATCTTTATTGAAGGAGACTATAAATCAGGAACAAAATGGCAGTATAAATTTGCTAAAGAAGCAAAAAAGCCCGTATTTTATTTAGAACCAAAAGATTGGTCTCATGAAAATTCACATATTCCAAAATTGATCAAGAAACAAGGTGGAATTGAAATTAGAAATGATCTATCTAATTTAGATGATATAAATTTAATTTTATTGGATTATTATAGCAAACGGGTGAAAAAAATAAGTGAATTCGCAAAAATCAATACAATTTGATTATGGTGTCTTTAATTATAAAAGAAAGATATACAAATTCTCAAATAACGAATCATCTAGTGAAATCCCAATAATTGAAGGGAGTTTTTATCTATCTAATAAGCCATCGTTTTATAGAGATTTTAAGCAATGTTTTCGGTTCTATGATTTGAAATCCATTGAATCTTTTCCTTGGACAAATTCATCTCAGAGTTATCGAAAATTAATCAGTCTTGGTCCATATTATCCTTGGAATTGCTTTAATATTGATAGATTATACTATGGTAATATTACATTTCCTATTTTAAGTGATATTATATTTAGTTCAAAATCTGGACCTTTAGATGAACTGAAAAATAAAAATTTGACTCAATCCAAACAATCATTCATAAGAAATGGGAGATTAGAACAATTAAGAATTTTGACTAATTTCTTTTATTACTATCTTTCAAAATATTATTCAATTGAAGCAGATTTTATTGTTCCAGTTCCCTCAAAACCTAAGTATTCTTTTAATTCAGTAGAAGAAATTTCTAAAGAATTTGCAAAGAAATCTAAAATAATACATCTTCCTGATATTGTCCAAAGAACATCAAATGATGAAAAGAGTTATTGTTTAAATCCTTTAAATTTAAATTTAGAGAATAAAAAAATTATTCTTATTGATGAAAATATTCGTGAAGGTGAAACAAAAAGAATAATATCACAATTACTCTCTGAAAAAGAAGTACAATCAATCCAAGTTTTTACTCTAGGGCGTACAGATCATTCTATCTATGGCTACTACGATTAGTTTTCATAATTAATGGCAATTTTATCAAATGTTTATTAAGTATTTTGATATAGGCAAATGAATTATTAAGATATAATGCACATTAGTTTCCAATTAGAAGAAAATTACTTTCATACTAATCATATTTACCCGTTTACATTAACTTTGATAAATAAAGAGAGAGATATAGAATATTTCATTAAGAATATTGAAATTATACATGAAAATTATGATAGTATTTATATTGAAGAAGTAAATCAGACTTTATCAAAACAAATATGGTTATTTCCTAGAATGATAACTCGAAAAATTTTTCTTAAAATTGATAAACAAATTCCGGAGGTTCATTATTTTAGATTCAGAGTTTATATTAGGAATAAACTGGAAAATAATACCGAAACAGAGCAATACATTGAATTTCCGCGATTAAATATAAAAATAAACTTAGGAAAAACTTATCGAGCCTTCATTAGCCGAAGTGTTAGAGTAAATGAATCTCAGATACCTGATTTTATATCAAATGAAATATCAAAATGGGGATTTCAAAATTATACAGTTGGAATTCCTCCATTAAAAAAGGATTATTCAGATACTGAGCTAATTCTATAAATTAAATCTCAAATTGAAATGGCAGACATTGTCTTTGCAATTGCTACAAAAAGAGATGAATTAGCAAGAGTTTTAAGATGGAGAACAACTGAATGGCTTCAAGCTGAAACTGCAATTGGATATACTCTTAATAAATTAGTAATTGTATTTGTAGATAATGATGTCGATTTATCCGGTTTGGCAGAAAAATTTATTTATATAAAATTTGATTCCACATCAATATATGGATTTTCTGAATTCCTAGATGAGATTATGCCTCAAATAAGAGACATAATAAGAAAAAATCGAATTCAAGATAATTTAAAGAAACTCTTCAAAGGAATTTCAATTGTAGGGGGTTTATATATAATTAGTATTGCGAGTTACCAGGCAGGAAAAGAAGATCAATCTTAAGTGTTATATTAGAATTGTAAAATGAAATGATTTCTATAGGAATATAAATTAAAAATTCAAAAGTGAAAAAAATGAAAAAAGTAGAAATAGAATTTAAAGAACCTAAATATTCAAATTTAAACAAAAATAGAGCACAAATCAAGAAAAAAATATTAAAATACAAATCATATATCCAAGAAACACAAAAAATAAGCGATAATTCTTTAACAACTAGATTTATTATTTAATTGTGTGAGCTCTTGTAATGTTTCCTGCTATATCTACTTCCAATGTTTTAATTTTCAATTTTGAATTCGATACTTTTCAAAAATCTTACGAATTCAGTTAGAATAGCGATCCACCTTACTAAGACTCGACAAGGCCGAAAATGGTACATAGATGATATTTTAGCAGTAATGTGTTAATCTTGGAGTAAAATGGCCCCAGTTCACCACGTATGTCTGAAATTAAATCGATGAGTCCAAAAATTCTTAGATTTTGAGAGCCTATAATATAATAACAGGGGGAAATTCGGTGCATTCTCGCACCATACAACCATAAATGATTGATTGCAGACTAAAAATATCTTGAATGTTGAAGAAGTTTATCGTATCATATTCGAAAAGATGATTTAGTTTGTTTTTCTTAAAGATCGGAGATTCCATCCTGTTGTTCTTGAATTTGATCTTACATATCTCAGATCTTGGGAAAAACGCAGGGATTCACCGATCAAAGACAGCAAAATGGTAAAAGGCACGCGAAGAATACGCCACTATCATGGAGCAATGATTCATGGCCTTCACAAATCTCTTTTTATCGGATGCCATCACATAGTACTTCATGAACCTATAATCCTTTTCATAATTAAAATTGCTGATTGGTTAATAAGAATAGAGTTAGAAATCAAGGTTTGTGTCATCGATCGAGAATATTTTCCCAACAACATTTAAAATCAATAAGAAATTGTAAAAGTGAACCTCTATAAAGTCAAAAATGTGTCGAATTATACTTTAGAACGAAAGTCTTACGAAATAGACACTAAAAACTATGACTACATACTGATGAAAAACCATTTAAAGCAAAATTAACCAGAAAAGTTTTTTTCCCATAACATTTATATGGATATAAATACCTTTAAATTATAGGGGAAAAAGTATGGGAAAAGTTACAATTCATATAAAGGAACATTTATTAATCCAAGCTAAAGATGCAGTTGCACAAGGTTTTGCGAAATCTGTGAGTAGCTTAATTGGAAATGCACTCCAAGAACACTTAAAGCGAATAAAAAAAGAGCAGATAAAAAAAGCGCTTGAAAATGCAAGCAAAGATCCCCTTTTCTTATCTGATATTGAAGAAATAACCAAGGATTTCAAATATACAGACTATAACGAGTGATCATGATGAATTGGAAATGGGAAATATTTAATGCAGATTTAAATCCCACCATTGGCTCTGAGCAACAAGGAATCCATCCTGTTTTAGTGATAAGTGATGAAAATTATAATAGACTTATGCCTGTGGTCTCAATTCTACCCATTACAAGTTTAAAGAAGGGAAGAGTAATCTATCCCAATGAAGTTCTCTTATTGGCAGGAAAAGCGAACTTAAAAACTGATTCTATTGTTCTTGTTCATCAAATCCGGACAATTGCAAAACAGCGTCTTGTCAAATTAATTGGTTCGCTTTCTGATGAGGAACTTCAATTAAAAATCAACGATGCATTAAGAGTACATTTAAACCTGTAATCAATATAAATGATAAAAAATGGATAGGAAAATGCACTAACCCCTCTATTTTCCTCATTACTTCTAAATTAAAATATTGCTACCTTCATGCTCATTTGAGAGGTGAAGAATGAGGTCTTAGCAGATTTTGAACTGAAGAACTATTATCAGCGATTACAAGATGTTCTTGGAATTGGTTCCTCAACCTTTCTATCAATTCTGCTCGAGCTTGGCGATTTTAGGAGATTTCAAAAATGGCAGAGCATGGATAAATTCTGTAGAGTAATTCCAACCGTTGAGAGAAGCAAGAGCTATGATTTAATAAAAAGATGTTTCAGGAATCCGCTCCATTCAAATAGAAACACCCTAAATCTTTCATGATTTTCAATCAAATTAGCCTAAATTGAATGGAAAGCTTGGAACTTTAATTAATATAAGATTCATTTTCTTGATTTTGAACCCATTCAATAGCAATCATCATTTAACTTATCAGAGATGCTTTTGCTGAGAAAAAAAAGCCTGCTTCACCCAAGATAATCAGAAATTTAGTTTGAATTCCTTTTTCTGGGATGTTCAAATGTGTTTGAACCCAATCATTTATTTTGGGGGATTTTCATTATTTCTGTGGAATTACAGAATTACAATCACTCAACTTTTATTTTGAAAAACCAAACAATAATGGTGATGAACATTGCTCACATAGGTCGTCGGATACCCCCAAATCCCCAAAAATTTCTGATCTTGACACCATATAAATTCTTGCCTTAGAATATACGACTTTTTTAAACGTTCTGCAATTTTCCAAGCCAAAGGAACCATCTCACCATCTTTAGGACGACAATTTTGAACAATTACCATTAAATATGCTCCAGGTTTTAACATAGGGCGAAAATTAGTAAAATATTCTACAATTTTATCGATATATTCATTTAATTCAAAAATATTCCCTAAATCAGCCTTATCTTTGCTGTATATTTCATCTAATCCTTTTTCAACGCGCTGTTTCAAAGCAGATTTAACCCCACCTCGAGTTGTGTGAAGAATATTCCAATAGGGGGGAGAAGTAATAAGAAAATCTATGAGTGGTAGACTTGCATTCTTCCAAAATTTAACGGAATTCTTTGCATCACCGATTTGAACAATACATTTAGAAGAGAAAAACTCATTTTTCAATCGATTGACCCTCTTTTTTGTATAACTTGCGTATTCAGGATTTAATTCAATACCGAAGCAATTTCGTTGGGTTATAATGCAAGCTTCTGCGGTACTTCCAATTCCCATAAAAGGATCAAAGACCCACTGTCCCTTTTTAGTAAAAAACTCGATAAAATGAGCTGCTAAGGCAGGGGGATAACTTGCAGGGTGATTTTTAATTTCAAAAGATATATCTTTAGGGCGACCATCGACAATCAGCCAACTTTTTGTATGTTGTAACCACTGTTTTCCTGTTAAGTCATTCAATGTATTTCGCGGATGCATTTTTCCTTCAGTAGAGCACATGTTTTGAATTAATTTCAAGTCATTTGCTAATTTGCGAAAAATCTTAGCAGTTCCAGCAAAATCCAATCGCGAGAATAATTCTAGCGCACTTTCTAAACTTTCTTGTAATTCTGGAATTTTCTGTTTTAATAAATTGGGAGTGTTTTCCTTCAATTCATGAGATTTCAAGATTTTTGAATTTAATTCATGCAAGGTGAAGGATATGTTTTTTATTGCATCATTTTTTTTATTTTCTGCTGAAACCATAAAGTTGTGGCACCAATTTGTATTTTCAAATAAAGGATATCAATTTTAAGATAAATGCGAGAACACTTATTTTTCCATAATCATTAATTCCGCAAAATCACCTTAAAACCGAGAAATCGCAGTAAATTCTATTAATTTACTGCATTTTGTACTAATTTGCTTATACTTGCGATTAATTATATTATTTATTCATGAAATATTTTTATTTTTCAAGATTTTGAAGTTTCTTTTTTAGTTTGATTAGTGTCTCAAAAGCTTCAATTGGGGTCATATGATTTAAATCTAAAGATCTTAACATGATTACCAATTCAGAATCGTCAACTTTTCGTGTGGGAAATAACGTCATTTGTTTTACTTTTCGAGATGAAATTGGTTTAACAGCATTTCGATTATTTTTTGGACGCGAAGCAAGAATAGATTCATTGGAACCTGATGCAAGAGGATTATTTGTAATTCCAACCTTAGTCTTTGTAATATGGGATTGAGAAGATGAAATGATCTCCATACGATCCTTATCCTTTATATTATGCTTAATATTCTTTTGATATCCTTTAATCTTGCTTGATTGTTCTTCGATTAGCTTATTTTTCTCCACTAATTCTTCTTGAAGTGATCTTTCCATTAATTCAAATGCACGGTCAGTTACTGATGTAGGTAGACCAGCCATCATTGCTACATGGATACCATAACTTTTATCTGTGCCTCCATTTGTAAGCTGTCGCAAAAAGACCAGCTCATGAGATTCTGGCTTTTCTAGGATGCGAAAATGATAATTATGAATACGTGGAAGTTGCAGGTTTATTAATTGATGAAAATGAGTTGAAAACAGGGTCTTAATATGATGATCATGTAGATACTCAATTACAGCTTGCGCAATTGATTGTCCATCAACTGTACCTGTTCCCCGTCCGAGTTCATCAATTATCACCAAACTATTTTTAGTGGCATAATTAAGAATTTGAGCCATTTCATTCATTTCTAACATAAAAGTACTTTGTCCTCTTGTAAGATCATCAGATGCACCAATGCGGGTAAAAATACGATCTACAATGCCAATTTCAGCAGCCTCTGCTGGAACATAACAACCAATTTGAGCAAGAATTATAATCAAAGCCGTTTGTCGTAGATATGTAGATTTTCCACTCCAATTTGGACCTGTAATAATTAATATTTGCTCCGAATCGGAATTAAGAAGAAGATCATTGGGAACAAAGCGTTCTTTCTTATTAACAAATTCAATTACAGGATGACGTCCTTGTTTAATCAAGATCTTATCTGAATTGGTTAGAATAGGGCGATTATAATTGTAAGTCAAAGCCACATCTGCAAAAGTACTTAATACATCTAAAATTGCGATAACCTCAGCATTCTCTTGAATCTGTTTAGTAAATTGAATAACATGTTCACGTGTTTGCTGAAATATTTCATATTCCAAATCCATAAGATTTTCTTCTGCGGAGAGAATTTTCATCTCCATTTCCTTTAATCGAGGAGTTTCATATCTTACGCATGATTTAAGTGATTGACGCTGAACATATTCTTGAGGAAGCGAAATACCTTTTAGAGCATTATTTGTGATTTGAACAAAATATCCTAATACGCGATTAAAACCAATTTTCAATCCTGTACTAAGATTTAACTTGCGTTTTTCAGCTTCTTCAAATGAGATAACCCATTGCTTACCGTTATGTAAAATATCTCTGTATTCATCAACTTGTGAGTTATATCCATCCCGAATTATCTGCCCTTCAGTGATAGTTGTTGGTGGGTTTGGATGGATTGAAGATTCTACTAATGATATAATCGAAGAAAAATCAGAAAGTTTGGAGACTAATCGCTTTATTTCAGAATTCTCAACTGAAGACAGAAGATTTTGAATTTCTTGAATAGTCTTAAGACCTTGAGCAAGGTTTAACAGATTTCGAGCATTAACTGTGCTTGAATAATTAATTCGTGAGATGAGTCGACTGATATCACCAATCTCCTTAAGATAACTTCGAAATTCTTGAAAAAGATCATAATTTGAAAGAAAGAACGCTACCGTTTCAAGTCTTTTATCTATTTCATTTTTAGATAACAACGGTTGAACAATCCACTGTCTTAATAAACGTGTGCCCATAGGAGTCTTCGCACGATTCAAAATATCAAAAATAGTTCCATAAGTGCCTCCATCTGTTTGATTCTTGATTAATTCCAGATTTTTTTGGCTGGTTTGATCGATAAACATAAAATCTGTGTCGATATAATATTTCACACGGCAGATATTTGCTAATGTTTCTTCTTTTTGAGTTTCTTGAACAAATGAGAGTAAAGCACCGCAAACTGTCATCGAAAGTGGTTTATCTTCAAGATCATACGCAGCTAAATTCTCCACATGGAATTGTTTTCGAAGCACTTCATAAGCATTTTCTTCAAGGAAATGATAAGAAGGATGTTGCTTAAGAATCATGGTAGAATTCTGATTAAATTCTTCCATAAAGGAAAAATCTCCAGCTAGTTCATCAGAAACAACACATTCTACCGGTGAAAATCGGTTAATCCACGCCCACATTACCCGAGAAGCCAGTTTACCATAAAATTCAGATGTGTAAAAATCACCACTGGAAAGATCGAGTAAAGCCACTCCATAATTTCGTTTTCTTCGATGAATTGCACAAATAAAATTGGGAATATCACTATCTAAAAGAAGATTATCTACTATGGTTCCAGGACTTAAAATTCGTACAACCCCCCTTTTCACGATTTTTCCTGTGGCTTTTTTGGGATCTTCTAATTGTTCAACAATGATAACCGTTTGACCTTGTTTTACTAAATTTTTAAAATGTTGGGTAGCTTTATGTGGAATACCAGCCAGTGGATGTCGACTTGGTCCGCTTCCCCGTTTAGTAAGGGTTAACCCAAGCAGTTTTGAAACTTTTACTGCATCATCATAGAAAAATTCATAGAAATCACCCATTCTGTATGCGAGTAAAAAATGTTCGGGATACTGTTTGCGAATAGAATACCAATGTTGCATCATTTCGGGCATTTTTCCCGATTTAAATAGTTCCTCAGCACTTAAGTTTTCTTCTTTAACGGGTTTTGAAGCGATCATAAAGTTCAACTTTCGTTGTTATTTAATAAGACCTCAGAAATCTCTGGAATTTCTGTTGAATATATTTCATTAATGGAGAGAAAATAAAATAAAGATGGGTGTTGATCGATTAATAAATTATTTCTCCAATCAATACATATCTATCTTTTTATATATTAATGAAATTGGATTAAATAGATTTTTCTTCAATAGAATTAATAGTAGAATTAATAAAAAAGTTGGAAATAAAATGATCTTGAGATCACATTAAAAAAAATTATAAAATTATTGCAAAATTCGACTTCTTTTTACAAGGATAAATAACACAACAGCTAAAACTAAGTAAGCCAGAACTTGTAAAAATCCTGTAATAACATCAATTGCTATAGCTTTCCTAGTAGGATTTGGTCCAACTCCTAAAAATAATTGATAATAACCAATTTCGTCTTCTTGCAATACTAATGCATCTTGATCTAGCAAAATAAAATCATAGCAAATAGAATTATTACAGATTAGTGTTTCAGTATAAGGTTCACTTGGATCAGCAATTGAAACCAGTCTAAATCCTTGATTTTTTTCTGCGATATAAATAAAATTTCCTTTTATTTCCATTTTGACTGTAGATGAAGAAACATATGTATGACCTAAAAATAACAAATGCTCGGGTGTAATTCTTTGGTAAACGATTAAGCCTTGATTGCCATCAAGCAAAGCGACATATTTTTCAGAAACAGATACTTCAGAAGCGGCATATTTAGTACCATATACAATCATATAATCTATATATTGAGAAACTTGAACTGGATTAGTTGGATCTGTTACATTTATTATACGTAAACCCCTGATCGTATCTGTTAAATACAGAAAACCATCATAATATGCAATTGTGTGTTTTCCATATGCAAAGTGACCATTTTCATTATATCTTGAAACAATAGTAATATTACTGGGATTTGTAATATTTAAAATATATAAATTAAAGGAACTTACAAGATAAACAATTTCTCCTTTAATTTCAAAGTCATAAATATAAGTACTAATATTTATTTTCCCAACTTGTCCATAATTGGTGAAATTAGTAAAATTATAAATATAGAATAAGTTATTATTAGCAGTATATAAAAAATTCTCTTCAATTGCGATTTTCTGATTAAGCGGAACATTAAATTTTACGTTTGAATGAAAACTAATGCTATTATTCTCAGATAAATGATAAATGTCCAATTCTTTTTGATTTGTCGCAACAAATACATTATTTCCATTTTTTAATAAGAGAGATCTGTCAAATGTGCCAGTTAACCCATCAGCTTTTTCAAAAACATACCAAGGCTTTGAAATTTCATAAAAATAATAAATAGTAAGCCCTGAGCTAATCAAAATAGGGAGAATAACTAATATGATTTTAACCCATTTCTTCATATTTATTTACAATTCCCTCTCCTACTTTAAATTAATTGAATCGATATTTTTTTCTTTTCATTTTTTTTAGGTTCATAAGAGATAATAGTAGAATACGAAAAATAAAAGAATTTTCGAAAACCAAATATGGAATTTTCTAAAATACTCAAACCTATCTATATTTTAAATCTGTCGAAATAATATTTAGGAAAAAAGACTAAATTAAAGTTAAAGGAGTAAATAATTCAAAGAAAAATGATGGAAATGTGAAATTCTTAACCATATTTTTAGAAATAAAGACTTGATTAAAAAAATAATTGGATATTGAAAGTATTGCAGAAAAATTTGATTTAAAATTAATAATTTAAATGCGATGAAAAAATTGATAGGACTTATTCGCACTCATAAAACTTTTTAGAACTTTTGTTTTACATTTCATCAATGCAAATTGACCCACAAATTAAAAAAAGCTTAGAACAAGCCATAAAAATAAAATCGAAAAATTCATTAGTTTCAACCCTCCGATATGCAGCAAGGTTTGCATTTAAAAAAGGGGATAAGCAAATTGCTTTAGAATTAATAAGATTTGCAATTGATTTTTCTGAACAATCTAACCAGTACTTTCTTCTGATCGTAGATTATCATTACTATCAAACAGGTCGAAAATTAGATCAGACACACTCAATTCCAAATGCCCCTACTCCAAGAATTGAAGAGCCTTGGGAAGAATTAACAGAATATATAAAAAATTTGTAAATAAAACGTTGAAATATTTCCATTTTAGAATAAAAAGTACATTCTTTCAAATTGTAATTGCTATTTTTTTACTCACAAGAATTATGATTCTTTCATTTTAAAATATCCATGAATCCAGAAATTTGTGTCTTTGTAATAGATTAGTGCGAATACGTTTGCAAATACTTATCTATACTAATATATAGTCCCATCTCTGCATTTTCTCATATGTTCTGCAAAATTTTTGATACAATAGAAAATTCTCTTTACTAAATATTTTATAGGTGTTGATTACAGATTACACTGTATTGCAATAAAGTGATCTTCTTATGGTGCATTTTGATTTGGAAAATTGGAGAACTATTTATAAAGACAAAGAAATTTCTCCAGGTGATTTGGAGCAAATAATTAAACCAGGATCTCGTATTTTTTTCGGATCTGGATGTTCAGAACCTGTTTATCTTACTGAAGAATTAGCAAAAGATACATACCGTTGGTCAGATTGTGAAATACTGCATTTTTTTTCTGTATCAAATCGTGAATTTTTCAACGAATTGAAACCGACTTCATTCCGTCACAATACATTATCAATTGTAGGTTCAAAAAAACTTCGAGATGCAATAAATCGTGGCCATAGTGATTTTACACCGATAAGTTCTTCCGAGATTCCAAAAATGCTGCGGGGAAAAAGACAAAGAATCTATATTGATGTGGCTCTTTTACAAATATCACCTCCAGATGAAAATGGATATTGTTCTTTGGGTATTAATGTAGATATTAATAAGACTATGGTTGAAATCGCCCGAATTGTGATTTGTCAAATAAATCCCCAAATGCCTCGAACCATGGGAAATTCTTTTATTCGATTTGATCAAATCGATTATTTTTGTTATCATGATGCACCCTTATTAGAATATAACTCAAATCAGATAACAAATCAAGGAGAAACAAAAGAACAATCAGAAACAAATGATAAAATTGCTCAATACGTGGCACAATTAATAGAGAATGGAACCACTTTAAACATTGGAATCGGGAAAATTTGTAATCATTTACCCAAATATCTTTTAAATAAAAAGAATTTAGCCGTCTACAGCGAAATGCTTCCCGAATCTTTAATGACTCTTATTGAAAATGATGTAATTACCTGCAGAAAAAATTACTATCCAACGGTTATGACCACTTTAGCTATAGGATCAAATCATTTTTACCGTTTTATTGCAAATAATCCCTTTATTCAATTTCATCCTACAGAATTTATTGTAAATATTACAAGAATCGCCCGAAATACCAAAATGTGTTCAATTTACAGTGCTTTAAAGGTTGATCTCTTAGGACAGGCAACTAATGATTTAAAATCAACAGTATTTGAAGGTACTGGAGGCGAATCAGATTTTATGATAGGTACTAATTTAGCAGAAAGAGGAAAATGTATCGTTGCTTTACCAAGTACCACCAAATCAGGCAAATCGCGCATATTACCACTTCTAAACTTTGAACCTGTAAGTTTACGAGCAATCGATGTTCATTATGTTATTACTGAATATGGTATTGCTTATTTACGAGGGAAAACAATTCGAGAACGAATATTACAGATGATAGGGATTGCCCATCCAAAATTTCGACAAGAATTATTAGATCAAGCTAAAGCTATGAATAAAATTTATAAAGATCAACAAATTCCCACCACAAAAGATGGTGTAGTAGTTATTTATCCTGACAAAATCTGGAATTATTCCCCTAAAAATGGCTCAACTATTCATTTTAGGGCAGTCCAGCCTACAGATGAACGTGAGATACAAGATCTCTATTATCGATTAAGCCCAGAAGATAGAATTTCCAGATTTTTTACGTTTATTCGCAAATTCGATCATTCATTAACACAATCCCGAATAATCTGTGACTACCAAAATTCGTATGTAATTGTTGGAATTGTAGGAAACATTGAAGAAAAGAACATAATTGCCATGGGTGAATATTATTTACAGAAAGATACAGGTTTGGTTGAAATTGGTTTAACAGTTGACCAAGAATATCGCAATTTAGGTATTGGGAAATTTATACTCTTAAAATTATGTGAAATTGCTCAAGAAAAGGGCTTTTTAGGATTAACTGGTGATGTTTTAATGAAGAACCATGCAATGATCCATCTTTTGAAAAATCTACCGTATAATGTTGTATTTCAAGGTCAAGGCGAGAGCGTTGAATTCTTTGCTAAATTTGATACATTAAAACAGAAAAAAAAGGATTAAGGATATTTAACACTTAACTGCGACTTTTCCTTCAATTAATTTTATTTTTTTAAATATTGAAAATCTATATGTAAAAATTTCAACAAATGTTATAGATATATAAAAAATTACTTAATTTCTATTAACTCGTAGTGGGTTGTACCCATACCAAGCAGCTCACCATATAAAAATTGAATATTTCCTTTAGTCTCCTTATGGACTCCGAGAAATTTATCTTCTCCTGGATTAAAATTACTTTCCATTCGTGAGGCGCGATTTCCAGGCTGTTGATTGACTAAATCATAACATGCTTTGTCTAATGCAACTGGATCAGTAGAAGCTAAAATTCCAATATCTTGCACGATAGGGATTTCGGATAAATTATAACAATCACATTCTGGAGTAACATTTAATACAAAATTAATAAAACCAATCTTATTTTGATGAATTTTCCAAAATCCATATGCATATTCAGTCATTCTTTCGGTGAAATCAGAGAGATTACTTTCCCAATTGAATTCTAACGCCTTTTCTGGACAGTATCGAATGCAATCCCCACATCCAACGCATAATTCTTCATTGACGGTGTATTTTCCATCAATAATTTCAATTGCGTCCGCTGGACAGTGAATTTTACAGATGCCACATCCTTGACACTTTTCTGGTTCAGGTAAATGGGGTCGAACATTATGCTGTTCTTTCTTTCCTTGAACAGATGCACCACCCATTCCAATATTTTTAATAGCACCCCCAAATCCTGCCATCATGTGTCCTTTAAAATGAGATGAGACGATTATTGCATCCGCATGAACTAAATCTGCACCTATCTTCACAGTTTTGAAGTGTTTTTGGTTAATAGGTATATCCACATAATTTTTACCTGTCAAACCATCAGCAATGATTACAGGTGCATCAGCTGTGGCAAAAGTGAATCCATGAAGAATGGCAGTATGAATATGATCAACCGCATTACGGCGTTTTCCACGGTAGAGAGTATTTGTATCTGTTATAAAGGGATTGGCTCCAGTTTCACGAATTTTTTTCACGATAGCGCGCACAAACCACGGGGGAATAAAAGTAGAATTTCCGCGTTCACCGAAATGTACTTTTACAGCAGTTAAATCACCTTTTTCTAAAAAGGATGCAAATCCAGCGTGATCAAAGAGGCGTTGAATCTTTAAACGCATTTGATCTTCATTTTCTTTGGTTTGAAGACCGATGAAGAAAACTTTACTGATAGATGTGTTACTCATAAAACATCACGAAGATTAATTTCCCGATTACTTGTTATCATTTAACCTAATACTTAATAAATTCTTTTCAAATAGAAGATATGAATTCATAAAAAGTAGTTCATGCAGAATTGGATCTTCACTTAATTACCTAATTTTCCACGTATCGGGTGCGAATAAGTTTTTTTCATCCTTTTTATAACAAAATTTCCGCCACGGTAATCTTTCAAAAAATTTTAGGATGGCATTGAAAGCCATTCTAACTGAATCATTAAGTTCTCTATTGCTTTTCCTGATATATTTGGAAAAGTTTATCATAACCGATGATATTGAATGGACATTCTTTTAGACAAATGCCACATGGGTAATTTTCATCAAAAAATTCTCACATTTTCTACAAAAGCGGGGTTATGGTGCACAAGCGGCTCATCCTTTAGGTGGAGTTGTGATGTTGGTTCCTTTGGCGGTGAATGCAAATATTGGGTGGATTGGTTACCAAGGATTGGTTATTTCACCAGAATTTGGACCCAGAATGCGATTAGCAGCAGTTTTAACGTCTATTGAAAATCTTCCCTTTACAGAATTAAAGGATAATGAGCATTCATGGATTGGTTCGCGGTGTGAAAAATGCAAAGCTTGTATGCGTGCATGCCCAGGTACAGCAATTCTTGATCCAAAACCTAAAGAAGAGAATAGATATCGGAATTATATCGAAATTGATAAATGTTTTCCTCATTTTATTGAGAATATGGCTGCAGTATTTGCATAAAAGTGTGTCCATTCAGTAAAGTTGGCTATGAAAAAGTAAAGAAAATTTTTGATAAGAAATTTATCAAGAAAAAAGAAGAAAATAATAATCATAGTAAAATTGATTCTTAAAAATTAGTGGAATTTTTAGAAAAAAGAGAGAGGGATTAAATCATCTATTTGGGCAATCGGCTCCAATGTCGAAAAAATGGGATGATTATCCAACATTCTCAAGAAAAGTTGACAATTTTTCTGAGGAAGTCGCACTCCTACGGCATTTGCATGCCCACCGGCACTTCCTCCCAATTTCATTGCTATTGTAGGAATAAACTTTCGAAGATCTATTTTACGCCAACCCCTTATTGTAATATCCACCAATAACCGTTTTGAATTCAATGTCCGAATGGCAATTCCAAGATGCTTTCCAGAATCACCCATGATCCAATGAGCGATCTTAGAATACGACATGGAAGGAGGATCTTGAATCCAAGCAATGTTTTTTTCGGTGCGATAAAGTGAAAGAATCAAAGAACGCTTAGAATTATCCGACTTTGTTGCAGTAATTGCTGCTTGAGTCAATTCGGGAATATCACATGGAGATTTTCCGTTACTAAAATCTTTAATTAAATCACGCAATTTTTCATAATGGGCTTTCTTCCCATATTTCTTTAAACCTTGAGCAAGTAAACCTGCATCTAAAAAGAGTGTACGCCGTTCATAATGATGCATCAAACGTTGCATTAAAGGACTATCATCTAAGTAATCACAAATTGAACCAAGCAAGGCAATTAAATCTGCTCTCTTTGGTAATTGATGATAAAAATAACGATATGTTAATTCAGTGGCCGAAACATTGGGATCATGCACATTTATCACTTTATTTGGTATACCTTCTGGTTGGGCATGGTGATCGATAAAAGTTATAGAGTATTCTTTTGTGAATTCTTCAAAAATCTGAAAAACTTCAAGATAACTTCGCTGATCTAAGGCAATATCACATATAATTAAATCATCTTTTGGAATAACGCGTAAATCATGTAATAAGCCAGCAGGATGACTGAAATAAACGTAACTATTGTGAAATTCTTTAATCATTCGAATTAAGGAAGCAGAACACACTCCATCTGCATCTAAATGAGTTATAATGGTAGTCATTTTTCTTATATAAGTAATTATGTTTGTAATTTTAAGTAGATTCTGGTTAATGATTTCTAACAATTGGTGAGAATTTTTGCTATTTATTGGTATTACTTCTCTTTCTTTATTTTCTATCAATTTGGAGTTGGTTAATTTTGTTAATCCAAATATCATTTAATTGTGTAAATTAGTCTAGAAATTACAGATAAGCAGAAAAGAAAAAAAATACAAAATAATTACAAATTTTAAGAGAATCAACGAAAAAAGAGCACAATTGTAAAAAAAAAAAACACGTAAAAAATATAGGATTTAGGAATATACAGGCGCGGCAGGTCGACTTTCTCGAACCTTTCTGATATATTTATCATATGCAAATTTAAAGTCTTCCATTTTTACCTTTTTACGGTTTGATCGAATCGCATTCATTCCTGCTTCAGTACAAATGGATTTTATGTCAGCACCAGAGAGATTTTCCAACTGCATTGCCATTTTTTCAAGATTGACATTATCTAACGGCATATTTCTGGTGTGGATTTTGAATATTTCTGCTCTACCTTTTGCATCAGGTAATCCAACCTTAATAATTCGATCAAAACGACCAGGACGTAAAATAGCGGGATCCAAAATATCTGGACGGTTGGTTGCAGCTATAATTTTTACTTGATCTAAAGCGTTAAATCCATCCATTTCAGCTAATAACTGCATCAATGTCCGTTGAACCTCACGATCTGAAACTTGAGAATCTTGTGTTCGTTTAGATGCTACTGCATCAATTTCATCGATAAATAATACAGCAGGTGCTTTTTCTCTAGCTAAAGCAAACAATTCACGAACTAATCGAGCACCTTCACCGATATATTTTTGGATTAATTCAGAACCAACCAATCGAATAAATGTAGCATTAGTCGCATTTGCTACGGCTCTAGCAATTAATGTTTTCCCAGTTCCTGGCGGTCCTTCTAAGAGAACGCCGTTTGGTGGTTCAATTCCAATTATCTCAAACAATTCAGGATTAGTAAGGGGCAATTCAACAACTTCACGCAGAGTTACTATAATATCGTCAAGTCCACCAATATCTTCATAAGTTTCTCGTGGTTTTTCATCTAGTTCCATACCTGCCACAAATGCATCCACATTCGGGGGCAATATTTTTACGATTTTAAGTGTTTGTTGATCTACTCCAACCACATCCCCTGCTTTTAAAGATTCAAACGGGCTGGCAACAAGAAAATCATTTCCTGATGGGGTGTGAATAACCGCAAAAGCATCATCTACAATCCGAGATACGGTAGCAAGCAGTAATGGTGGAACTGCCATTTTATTAATTCGGCGCTGAAGTCGATCCAGTTCATTCCGATATCTATCACGCTCACGCAAAGCGCGGGCTAATTGTTCTCGGATTTTTTTTAATTCAGATTCGGACATAAATCAACACCCTCATTATATTTTTTTTAAAAACTCGATTCTGCACATAAGATCAAAACTAATGGTTTCTGAAAAAGTTTTGCTCAAGAATTTATAACCAAACCACTCTATTTAAATTATTTTTTATAAAAATTCCAGTGATTTTTTAAAATCATCATCAGAAAGTTCGGAAAATTTGATCAATCAATAAATTGTAACAACTCTTAAGTAAGGTTCCCTTCTTAATTTTGATGCAATCATTTACCATTTTATATGTAAAAGATCAAATCTCAAGCACTAACTATTATATCCATGTATTTGAAATTGAACCAGTTCTCAATGTGCCTGGAATGACTGAATTTATATTTCCTTCGAATTTTAGGCTTGGATTAATGCCCAATAATGGAATCATGAAACTTCTAAAAAATCAAATTCCACATCCAGATGAAGCAGTAGGAATACCACGCTGTGAACTTTACATCTTTAATAAGCATCCAACGACAATCCTACAGCGAATTGAAGAATTTGGTGGAAAAATCATATCACCCTTAAAACTCCGTGATTGGGGTGATCGGGTGGGTTACGGCATGGATTTAGACGGCCACATTTTAGCCATCGCTGAAGAAAAACCACTTTGATCGAGTGAATATTGAGTAAAATAATTAAAGATGAAAAAAATAATAGGATATGTGAAATTTGTGAATAAAAACCGACAATTATTTTATAACGGAGTAATTTTTACATTAATACTTACTTCCCCATTTTTATCTATTATAATCGCACCTAACTCGTCTGAAGATATTCAATCGATTCAGTCGATTCAGACGACTCAGACGACTCAGACGACTCACAATATTCACACACAGGATAAACAAAATACATTTAATTCCATTAAAAGAAAAAATATAGATAAAGACTTTAGAACAAATTCATCACTTAGTTTAGGAGCCAAAGTTGGGGATATACTGACATATAATGTTACTTTTGACCAAAAATTCGAACTTTTTCGCTATAATCTCACCAATGTAAATCAGAATTCTACTCACTTATTTCTTTCCTACGATTATTTTAATGTAACTGATGTTACTCAACTAAATTCAACTTTTTGCAACCACTCGGAAGCAATTTTATCTGGAAATCTTGCTGAGGACTTCTTCTCCAATTTCACCCTTGTATCTTTATTATTGCCCTTAGAAACAAATTTTTCTGCTCAAAAAGCTGAATTCGATCCGCTTATAGAGGAAGTAAATCAAGATGATAAGTTTAAAGCGAATTTGACTGTAAACCCTAACGGTTTAAGTTTAAGAATTGATTTTTACTACCGAATTCTTATCTACTTTTTGGTAATGAGCTTGGAAGCCTATTATTCAACTAACCGAATTTTACTTTTGTATAAAGTATGGATGCGTAATCCAACAAGCAGTGAACAAGGTAATATGAGCGTTCAGATTCTCCCAAAATATTCGACACCGAATTCCGTGAATGAAAACCCTTTCAATCCATTTGCTCCAATTACACCCGATGATAACAACTCTTCAAATACAAATGCAAATGACACTTTTTCTCCCCCACCTTTTACTCCTTCTGGTCAGAAAGTAATATTTGATTGGAAAGCAGGGGTGATGTTAGGGGGCGGAATTACAGGATTGTTGGCAGTTGGTTTTGGAATTCGTTATATTATGCAGAAATGGAAATTTTTTAAAAATCGCCCAAAAACTACTCGCTCTCAGTCGAAGTGAAATAAATTTAAATCAAATCAGTTCTTTATCAATAAAGATACACTAAAAACTCTTCTTTCTTATCAGATTTTTATTAAATAACTATCTAAAAATAATTAAGTGTTAAAACAATAATGAAAAAAGATTATAATTTTCCATGAATTCTATCTAAGGTTTTTCTCGCTTCTGGATTATTTTCGTGAGAGGGGGTTAATTTATCACATGGATATTCTCCACAATAACCACAATTTTCAATATTTCTACTCATTGCACAATTTCTTATTTCACAGTTAGAACACCAGGAAAACAATTGAACTGATTGAGTGCATCCTTTACATTTCATATCTCCAGGAGAAAATTGCATTTCAGGAGAACTCCATTTTTTACTAAGTTCAATCAATTGATCCATATTATTTTCAATAGTAGCAATATATGCTGGACATTTCGTGCAATCAAGCCCACAATAAGCAATTTTTGTTGGCAAATTATATTCACCAAGAAATGAAAGGGTAACAAGGCTTTAAAAATTTTGAGTATTATTACCACCTACCATAATTTTTGGCGTGAATTTTCAATGGTTAATTGAGAATGAGAAAAGATTTATACTCAATTCTCAGAAATTATTGCTCTATTTGAAAATTTCTCGCACGAGAATAACGATTAGTGAATTCCCATGATAGAAATAATCTTTTATGGACGAGGAGGGATGGGTGCAGTCACGGCTGGAAAAATCCTTTCAAATGCGGCAATTATTAGTAATAATTACCCTCATGTGTCAACCTTTCCTTCCTTCGGAACAGAACGAAGAGGGGCACCGGTTATGGCATTTTGCCGTATTTCAGAACAACCAATTTGGATTCGCTCACATATCCAAAAAGCGGATTATGCCATAGTGTTAGATGAAACAGTCTTTGGTGATCACGTTATAGCAAGAATCAAGGACAATGGGGCTCTTATACTAAATACCCATAAATGTCCTGAAGATGTACGAAAAGAATATAATATCGATTCAAATAAAATAACAGTTGTTACAGCTGATTTGACTCAAATCGCTTTTGATCTTAAATTGACAAATCGAGAAAATCAACCAATTGTTAACACCAGTGTACTTGGAGTTTTGACCAAATCTTCTCTGAAAATTAGAATTGAAGATGCAAAGCGTGCAATCATTAATATGTTTGGTGAAGGCCCAAAAACTGATTTAAATATCAAAGCAGCAGAAAAAGCAGCAGAAAATGCCTTAGTAGATGAGGTCCAAACTGTGTGAGATGAAAGAATCATGGTAAGAACAGAACAAGATATAAAATTAGAAAAAAAAGTTTCACAAATAATTTTAGCATCACAGCAAACACCCGCTGTAGGTGAAGCGGGGCATACTGGGGAATGGAGAACTAAACGCCCCATTTTACATAAAGAAAAGTGCTTAGTTGTTAAAACGGGTAAATTAACTTGTAATTTATGTTGGCTTTACTGTCCAGAAAACACAGTATCCCGATCAATACCTCCGAAATTCAATTATGATTACTGTAAAGGATGTGGTATTTGCGCAACAGAATGTCCTGCACATGCAATCGAAATGATTTCGGAAAAAGAAGCACCTTCATGCGAGGGTGACTAAGGAGGAAACTAATAATGCCAGAACGAAAAGTTTTAACAGGAAACCATGCAGCAGCCTATGCATGTAAAAGCGCAGGCGTAGAAGTTGTTGCAGCATATCCAATAACTCCACAAAGCCCTGTAGTCGAAAAAATCTCAGAATTCGTAGAATCAGGCGAATTGCCAAATACTCAATTCGTAACCGTTGAAAGTGAACAATCAGCCATTTCAGCCGTAGTTGCTGCATCTCAAATGGGTGCCCGGGTATTTACGGCTTCAAGTGCAAATGGATTAGCCTATATGTATGAAATTCTTTGCTGGGCTGCAGGTTCACGGCTTCCTTTAGTTATGTGTATTGCAACACGAGCACTCGGAGCACCTTGGAGTGTGTGGACAGATCATCAAGATGCATTCAGCGTTCGCGATGTAGGATTCATCCAACAATTCGTAGAGTCTAACCAAGAGGCGTATGACACAGTTTTAATGTCATATAGAGTTGCAGAAGATCCGCGTGTCTATCTACCTGCGTTTGTCTCATATGATGGCTATATCTTAAGTCATACTATGATGTCGGTGCAAATTGAAGACGATAATAAAGTGCGAGAATTCCTCCCACCACTAAAACCTCACATTCACCTTACAGATTTTGAGAATGTTCACAGTGTTAATCCAGTCACACCTCCAGGATTGACAGTCCGACCTGAAGGAAATACCCCTGGATATTATGAGTTTCGTTATTCCATGCAGAAAGCACACGAATACGCCATTGATGTGATTGAAGAAGTGGCAAAAGAATTTGAAACTAAATTCGGTCGTGCATATGGAAATGGAATTTACAAACCATATAAAGCCGATGATGCTGAAGTGCTGATTTTTGCAGTAGGAAGTGTTGCATCCGAATCTCGTGGTGTTGTGGACACATTACGCGATGAAGGAATAAAAATAGGTTTAATCAGTCTAAAACTATACCGACCTTTTCCAATTCAGCATCTTAGAAAAGCATTTAGCACGGCTAAATTAGTGGTTGTATTTGATAGGGATGTCGGCTATGGCTTGGAAGGTATTCTAGCAGCTGAATTAAAAACCGCATTATATGACGCTGATCATCACCCAATTATTCGAGGATTTATCGTTGGACTTGGAGGGCGAGATATTACTGCTGATCAGCTAATTAATGGAGTTAAGAAAGCAATCAAAGAACAAGATAATCGGGATGTTCAACTAGATACGCATGTTGATTTCATAGGATTGCACTTGGCTGACCTCGGTTTTAAAAAGGAGGAGATGTAAATGGTTATCAAAGTTAGCGAATTACCTGAAGAAGAAATGATATTACCTGGTACTCGTTTATGTAGTGGATGTGGAATTCAATTAGCATATCGATGGGCACTTAAAGCACTAGGTCCAAAAACAATTATAACAAATCCTGCATCATGTTCAACTGTATGTGGGGGAGTAGGAGGATATACACCACTTAAAGTACCGGCATTTTATTGTTGTTTTGAAACAGTTGCGGCAAATGCGGCGGGAGCTGCTGCAGCTCTAAAAGCCAAAGGTCAAGATAAAGATGTGGTCGTTTTAGCTTGGGCAGGTGATGGTGGAACTTATGATATCGGTATTCAAGGTTTAAGTGGCGCATCTGAACGAGGTGATAATTTTATTTTCGCATGTGTCAATAATCAAGCTTATATGAATACTGGAATTCAACGATCAGGGGCAACACCTTATGGTGCCACAACAACGACAACCCCAATTCTTGGAAAACAACAGCTTAATAAGAATATGCGGAAAATAATGGAAGCTCATGGGCTGAGTTATATTGCACAGACTGCTGCCAGCCATCCTAGAGATATATATGAGAAATTCAAGAAAGCAAGGGAATTTAATGGAAAAGGAGTTCGTTACATTGAAATACTTGGAACTTGCCCTCCGGGTTGGGGATTCCCTACTGATCAATCAGTGCAAATGGCACGTTTAGCAGTAGAAACAGGATATTGGCCATTGTTAGAACGAATAGAAGGCAAATTAATTATTTCTCAACCAAGTAAACGTTATTTAGATAAATCTAAACGTAAAGATATACGAGAATTTCTAAAAGGACAATCACGTTTCCGTCATTTGAAAGAAGAAGATATTAAAGTTTGGGAAAATTATATAGAAGCCCAATGGGACGAAATCCGAGAAGAGTTAAATAAACAAGGCGATCTTTAATATTGTATCTTGACTTTTCTCTTCTTTTATTTTTTTTTAATGCTTTTTTAATTTTTTTTCTATGAATGTAAAATCTTAATTTTTTTAAATAAAAATGAACATTACAAAAGTGCTCCATTACACTGTTTTTTTCAGATTTTTGAACTTGTTTTATGCTCTATTTAAACAAATATTTAAATGCATCAAAAATTTATTTTCAATGCGCATCGTATAACCATTTTGATCAATCACATGTGATCTGATCTTGATCATACTATTATTATTTAGAAGGAGCGCCCCCTTCACCTACAATATTAAGAAGGTAATTACAGTGTCTTACTATCATAAACATCCTTACGGGAAAGACGAAGAAGACGATGACGAACCGTGCTGTCCCAATCCTGATATAATCGTAAACGCCGAGGGTATGCGAGTTTGCCAAAATTGTGGATTAACTTTCGGCCAAACATTCGTTGACAATGAACGCAGAGCATATACTACCGAAGAAGTTCAATCTCGTCGCCGAACAGAACCAAAATGGCGATCATTTGGACCAAGAACGGTAATAACTGGTGTTCAATCAGATGCTCGAGGGCATTCTTTAGGCGCAAAACAGCAAGCTTTGTTCAGTCGTTTAAGTAAAATTCAAGGTTCTTTAGTATCATCTTTAGAACGTAATTTTTGGGAAGCAAAACCCAAATTAAATGCATTAGCACTTAAATTATCCATTCCAAATCAAATTGTGGAAACTTCATGGAAAATTTACAGCGAAGTAGCCAGACAAAAGCTCACAATGGGGCGATCGATAGATGGTTTTGTTACAGCATCATTATATGCAGCCATTCGGATTCATGAATTTCCCCGTTTATTAGAAGAAATTGTTGAAGTTGCTATGATACCACTTCGAAGTGTTCATCGATCTCTTGGATTAATTGTCAGAAAAGTATTTCCAGTCTTGAAAATGAAGTATAAACCCGTTACAACTCGATCTTTAGTATTTCGATTCGGTAATGAGTTAAAATTATCAATGGCAACACAAACGAAGGCAGCAGAGCTTCTTCAACTGTCTCGAAAAGCAGGTTTACGTTCAATGGGTAAAGATCCAAAAGGATTAGCCGCTGCAGCATTATATATGGCATCAAAATCTGAAAATGAAAAACGGACTCAAGCGGACATAGCAGCTGTAGCGCGAATTACTGAGGTTACTCTCCGTACACGAGTTAAGCAAATAAAAAGTTATCTCTAATCTTTTTCCTTTTTTTTATTATTTAAATTAACTACTATTGCATTTTTATTTTACTTTTCATTTCCATCAACTTAATCAACATTGTATTCTTTTAAAAGACAACTCTATTTGAGGAATTATTATGCCAGTTGAAAATGGAGATACCGTAAAGGTAGAATATAAAGGATTTTTTGATGATGGTGAAGTTTTTGATTCCACCGAACGTAATGGCGGAATGCCCTTAGAATTTACAGTAGGAAGCCACCAAGTAATTCCAGGATTTGAAAATTCAGTTATCGGAAAAGAAATTGATCAAGAATTTGAAATTCGTTTAGAACCAAAAGAAGCATATGGGGAATATCATCCTGAAGCAGTTCAAATAGTCAACACAAAGGAGTTTCCCCCTGAAATTGAACCAAAAGTTGGAATGGTGTTGCAAGTACAGCAAAAACATGAAGATCATGAACATACAATTCCTGTCTGGATTAAGAAAGTTGAAAATGAAGAAGTGACTTTAGATTTTAATCATCCAATGGCGGGTAAAACATTAAATTTTAAAATTACGGTTAAAGAAATCGCACGACATTAATCATGATTTTGATACATTTACGCCACTATTACTTATTTCCTAACTATTTGTGAAGATTTTAGTGTAAATTAGTTTTTTTTTCTGTTTTTTATTTGAATTTTTTGTTGAAATTTATCAATAACTGCAATGAATTCGCTTGGTAATTTCTGTTTAGTATAATTAATGATAGGTTTTGGAATACCATAAAAAGATTCAGCGATACCACCTGCAATACAAGCAATGGTATCTGTATCACCTCCTAAAGATATCGCTTTACGAATAGTATCTGGAAAGTTCCGACTTTCAAGAAAGGCTCGAATTGCTAAAGGTACAGTCTTTTGACAACTAACTTCAAAATTCTTTGCAGTACTGACCTTTTTTTCTTGTTTTGATTTGATTTTAGATCTATTTTTCTCTATTTGTAAAGGGGTGTGAAGATCGTAATTAAAACGATATTCAAGATATTGAAGAATTTTCTCTTTTGAATTCCTTTTATTTCTTGCTAAGAAAATAGCTAAAGCAGTAGCTTGAGCACCTTTTATTCCTTCAATATGATTATGTGTAATTTTTGCGGTTTTTTCAGCCACTTGAATAACTTCTTCTTCTGTTGAATAAAAGAAGCCAACTGGACTAACACGCATAGCAGAACCATTTCCCCAACTATTATATGGTTGTGGAGTCGAACTCATCATCCACTTTCGAAAATTTGCTCCGAATCCACAATTTTTATATCTACGACCGTATCTCTGAAGGAGATCTGACAAATTTTTATCAATTAGATTTTCATTAGTAAGATTTTCATTAGTTAGAAGAAATTCAGCAACAGCGATTGTTAAAACAGTATCATCAGTAAAATATGCTTTAGGGTTGAGTAAAAGAAATTTCTCCTTGGGGATCTCTTTAAATTCATATATACTTCCTACTATATCTCCAAAAATAGCTCCAAGCATTCTTATATCTATATATAATTAAGAGCGAAAATAAAAGGATATAGTGAAATTTGATATTAGGCCTTAAATTTAAGAATGATCATTTTTTTATTAACGAACGACAAAATCAATGCATGGATAAAGTTTTTATTTTGGTTAGCAATGCAGATCCACGTATTTTAACAGATGTTGTCTTTCCGTATGCCCGTAATGCCATTCGGGAAAATTGGATGGAAGAAATTATACTTATCCTATGGGGTCCCATTCAAAGAACAGTTGTTGGTGCTTTGGAATTAAAAGCCGAAGTTATGGATCTTGTGGAAGCTGATAAAATTTCTGTTTGGGCTTGTAAACAATGCAGTGATGATTACCAAGTTTCAGAAAAACTGATAGAACTAGGTGTCACTGTGCAGTTTGTCGGTGAAAAAATTTCCACTATGTTAAAGGAAGGATGGCATCAGCTAACGTTTTAATCTGACTTTCTGTGGGAAGAACGGGGGAATTTTTCGACAAAAATCTTTTATACTAGTTCGTTACAAAGTTTAAACGTCCACATCGGGCTGGTGATTTTTTTCATCATCCCAAGTGACCTAAGTGTATCGCTATGACACCACCTCCTTACGGCTCTTGTTTTGAAGATCTTGATGAGCAAATTCAAGATTGCTGCGGATTACCAGAGATATTTATTACAGATGATGGTTTTCGCGTTTGTCGAAATTGTGGAATGGTTTTTGGAACAGAATATGTTTCAACTGAACGAAGGGCATATACCGCTGATGAAGTACGTGCCCGACGACGTACTGAACCAAGATGGAGGTCTTACGGACCAAGAACAGTAATTGGACTTACCAGTACCGATTCAAAAGGTCGACAATTAGCATCTCGCAGGGCGCAACTGTTTAACCGCTTAAGTAAAATCCAAGGTTCACTTATAAATTCAATTGAACGGAATTTCTGGGAATCTCGTCCAAAGTTAGCGTCTCTCTGTCAAAAACTGCAAATACCTGATTTTATTCAAGAATCTGCTTGGAAAATTTATTCTGAAGTTGCAAAACAGAAATTGACTATGGGGAGATCAATTGAATCATTTGTAACCGCATCTTTATATGCAGCAATACGTATTCATGATTTTCCACGTTTATTGGAAGAAATTGTGGAAATTGCAATGATCCCACTTCGTTCTGTTCATAGATCTCTAGGATTAATTGTTCGCAAGGTTTTACCTAAAATGAATTTACATTATCATCCTATATCCCCAAATCCTCTTATATATCGCTTTGGAGCAGAATTAGAACTCTCAATTGCTACACAGAAATTTGCTTTTGATTTATTAAAATCCGCTTCAAAGAGAGGATTACGGAAAATGGGTAAAGATCCAAAAGGGATTGCTGCAGCAGTCCTATATTTAGCAGCAAAACACCGCGGCGAACGAAAGACACAGACTCAAATTGCAAATGTTGCACGAATTACAGAAGTTACGTTAAGAACGAGAGCAAAACAAATTCGTGGGCATTTAATTATGAATACCACCTATTAGTTAAGAATTATTTACTTTAATAACTCGCTGTAAATTAGGTGCTTTTTTTCTATTTTTATAGAAATATTAAGATATTAACAGAAATATCAAAAAAATGAAAAAAGTAGTAACTCAATTATTATTAAATGAGAAATCTTTAGTTGATTAAGAATGCATCTAATTGTTCGTGCGGGAACTGAACTTATCCCAGAAATTGTTGAAATTTTGAATTCTAATGCACCCCTTTATCGCAATATAATTCATGATGCAAGTTGTTCTGATGAAATCGATGTAGATCAAGCTTGGGCAGAAAAAAATTTTCAATTTAGGGAATTTTTCATATTAAGGGATAATGGAGCATACCAGGCATTCGCAACTTATCAAAAAATGGAATTTTTTAGTTATATTGGATATTTTTTTGTTAGATACGATCAACATCGGAAAAATTATGGCCAATCTTTGATGAGTTTTTTAGAATTTCAAACAATGCGAGACTCTCTATCCGAAATTCGCCTATTTGTTCATAAGCAAGCAAAATGGGCATTAAAATTTTATAAAAAGCAAGGATTTACTGTTATTAGCTGTAATAAAAATGAAATAATAACCATGGATAAAGGTATTATGGAACCTTTCTATGTAGATGAGCATATATATATGCATAAGCAGCTTAGCATTAAATAAGAGGAAATAATATGTTATTCTTTCAATGGGAGCATATAGATTGGATAAAGTGGATGCCTGTCGAAGTTGGTGTTTTATTTATCCTTATTATCTTTATTCGGTTATTGCGGCGATATCGTAGATGGAACAAAGTCATATTAAGCCATGTCGTGCAAAAGGAGTGGAAGATGGAGAATTATTCGGGAAATCTTTATCAATATGGTCTGAATGATAAATTTCTTGAATTAGAGATTGAAAAGATTTCACTTTCACAATTACAAAATAAACCTGTTGATCGCCAACTATATCACTTTTTTATGATTGCTCCCCTTCAAGGTGGAAAAAATGTAGAAAGCTTAATTGGTTCTACCCTTGCTTTATTGAATGCTAAAGTGTGGACAATGTCTCCTTCAAATTTCTACAAACTTTTAGAACGAAATTCATCACCCATTGAATTTTTACAGAAATTTTTAATTAAGAATGAAATAGACACTATAATATTATTTGATCATTCTATATTTCCTTATTTTTCAACAATTTATAATTACAAAGAACACACCTTTCCTAAATTAAAATATATTTTTATTCGCCCTACTTGGTTATGGTCAGATATTAAATCTTTTTTTTCATTAATTTGGGCACCTTTACAGGCAATTTATTATCTATATCTTATTCCTTTTAGAAAAATCTATAAAAAATACACAAGCAAAAAAATAGAGATTACTTCATTAAAATCCTATATTAAAGATCTTTTATGCATTTTTCCTGCTAAAAATTGGGTAAATATAAAAGAAAAAGACATTTTTTCAGAATTAGTTAGCTCGATTTCTGAAAGAAATGAAAATAGAGAAAGTATTCCAATAAATGAATATAGATTTTCAAAAGGAGATTGGTGGTTTTTCAGAAACGAAACAGTAATTATTGGTTTAATCGCGCGTTTTTTGAAAAATAGATTGTAATTAATTGCAACATTCTTCATTCTAATTCGATAAAAATCAAAGAAAAATAAATGAATTCAAATGGATCGTAAAAAAGAAAGCAATTTTAGGATTTTTGCCTATCAATCTTATCACTACAACCAGGCACATTGGAATCTTTTACAAAATTTTCGATCTCGAGCATTTAAGATTGTTTCTTACTTAGAAAAAATGGGATTTTCTACCTTGACTTATGGCTCAATAGCTCGCGGTGATATTTCAGTTCAAAGTGATATTGATATCTTGCTTTTAACCCATTTACATAGTTATCAATTAGAATTAGCCCTTGATACATCTTCTTACAAGATTGTACGTAAGTACTTAGTTCAATCCACACCAAATGATTTAATCAAACTTGTGTACGAATTACCTGAAAATATTCACTTAATTATCTTAATGACAAAACTATCATCTTTGGGATATGATTTTTATAATTTTGGTGGTGCTTTAACTTCAAATGAATTATCGCAAAATATTCGAAAGCCAGGAGTAAATAAAGATCTTTTACTGATTGAACCTACTCCAGATGGACACATCTCATCACCAATTATTGATCGACAAGATGAAATTGCCAAAATTTTGGGTATTTCAGACCAAATGGTAAGACAACGAATTCGTGTTTTGCAAAGACGAAAAAAGAAAGGCAGAACAGGAGTTTTTCTTCATCAAGAACTTGAATTAGACGAAAATGCAGAAACGCGACTCCATCAAATTGCCCGAGGTAATCGATTAGTGCGAAGACGATTAGAAAATGGATAGAAAAGAAAAAGAATGGGTAGTAAATGAAGAACATTGGATTGATTATTTGGAGAGATTTTAGTTAATATGAGAATTAAGGATAATGATACAAATCAAAATCAAAAAAAGATAAAGCGACTTCCTGGAAACTCTTGGGTAATAGGGAATTTACCTTATGGATGTCAATTATGCATGAAAGGTATGAAAGTAGTGTATTTCATGGGGGGAGATTGTAATTTACCCAATCATTGTCGCTGGTACTGTCCCATTTCTGAGCACCGAAAAAGCTCTTTATCCCATTTTGTGGATGAAATTTCAATAAATAACCCAGATGACATTAAAAACATCCTATCCACATTAGAAGAAGAAATATCAGCTGTTGATGCAAAGGGAATGAGCTTTACAGGAGGAGATCCCCTATCATCTTCGCGCAAGAAAGATTTAGTTTGTGCAATTATTCAAGAAATGAAATTAAAATATGGAAAGAATTTTCACATCCATCTTTATACTTCAGGTGTTACATTTGACCCCATAATTGCTAATCGTTTAGAAAAAGCGGGTCTCGACAGTATTAGATTCCATCCTGCCTTTGAAGATTTTTCAAAAATCGAATTTGCACTTGGACATTCTTATTCAGTCGGTGCTGAAGTTCCCGTTATTCCTACTGAAGAGAATCATCAATATATTCTAAAATTGGTTCAATACCTTCAAGCAATCGGTGCGAACTATATTAATTTAAATGAATTTGAAATGTGTGCACCAAATCAAGAAGAACTAATAAAAAGGGGATTTCATCTTCAACAAGGAACTTTGGCAACTGTTGAGGGTTCACGTAAATTTGCTGAACGTGTAGCTGAAGATTTTTCCAATAATGAAAACTTTACCGTTCATTTCTGTTCAGTCGCAGTAAAAGACCAAGTACAGATTAGAGAGCGCTATCTTCGGAGAGCGGACAATATACATCTACCCTTTGAAGAAATATCCGAAGATGGGTGTCTGCTATTCATGCAGATTCAAGGTCCATTGTCTGAAATTCTGAAGCTTGAAAAATTCTTACTAAAGCAAGCAAAAATACCAGAAAAGATGATGAAATTAAATAAAACTAGAGGTACATTAGATTTACCTCCGTTCTTAGCGAATGAAAAGAATTTTCTGGAGATTCTTGAAGATTATCAGGTTAAATGTGGAATTTATGAGATTCTTCCTTTTAGAGATCCAAAATTGGCAGAAATTAGAGAATATACCCCTATATTTAACAATTTGCCCAGCCATTTACACAGTAAATAACCTTTTTTCTAAAACTTATTCGCACAATTACTAAAAATGGATCTAATCAGAGGGAATTGCAGTTAATAAATTTCCATGCAACAAGCTTTTTATGAATTTTACTTGAATATGTTGCTGAGATTGAAGAGGAACCTTGCTTAGAACCTTTACAGCCCAATTTTCATCCAGTTGAGCAATATATTCATTTTTCCAGCGCCCCTGCATTAAAATTTTAACTTTTGCTTTTTGATTTCTCCTCACCGAGGGCATTACAGGAAAAGTTTTATGTATATCAAAATCATCTGGACCCAATTTGAGCTTTAATCCCGTTTTTTGCTCCATTTTATGTAAAACACTGTAAAAATACGAAAATTCCCTCATTTTTGCACGATGAATCTTTCTTCCAGTTTTATAAACTAAGTAATTTTGGATTCCAAGCCGGAATTTGGGCCATTCATATCCTTCAGAGCGTTTTTTCACAGCATATGAAATAATATCCTCAATTCCTTGATCATTAACACCTTTAAACCATACAGGAGCAATTAATAGATCCATATTTGTAGAAAGGATATCTTCGAAAGTTTGAAGCAATCTTGATAAATTATAAGATTTCACTCCACAATAATTAGCACATGCTTGTTCATCCATACTATTTAATGAAATATTTAATCGATTTAACCCCCATGATTCAAGTTTTTGAATCAAAGTTGAATTTAGAAGGAGCCCATTTGTTTGCATGCTGATTGTGGCAATTTTTGGAATATTGCGAAGTCCTTTAATTAGTTTTTCAAGCCCTGAATATAAAAAGATCTCACCGTAGGGAGCTAAATGGACTTCAATCGCATCATCTTGCTTAATCTCGACTGCTTTCTTAATCCACTTTAGTAAATACTCTGGTTCGGCAAGAAAATTACGGCGGTAATCCCCTGCAGAAACAAAACAATATTTGCAGTATAAATTACAGATGGTAATTGGCTTTACTTCTAGAACATTGGTTCCTCTATCTAAAATTCCTAAAAAATCTAAACCAAATAGGGGAACATGAAGCTGATCCCCAATTTCAATTAAAGGTGTGGCAGTTTTTCGCATGAATAAAAATCACTTTACTTTATAAATCAACTTTATAACGTAGTACAGCAGCAATTTGACCATATGCTTGTAATTGTTCACCAGCAGGGTTCATGGTACTTAGAATATGGACTGTTCCCCGTGCAGCTTCGGTATTATTTAATGCATCTTCAATTTGCTGACGTTTTTCTTTATTTGCCGATCGTAATAACACATCACAAATAAGAAGATCTTCAACAGCACCCATTTGAGAACAAAGAGCGGTTTGCTTCAGACCATATACCGCCGTTCCATTATCTTTTCCTAAATGTTCAATGAATTTTGCCATAATCATTTCATCTTGAGCCAGTTTAAAATCTGTTTTTAATGCAGCCAAACTTCCATTACGAAGAATTTCATAAACTGCGCTTAATTCACCTGAACTTGCATTAATAACTCGAATTTCTACCGAATAATCATGTTGATCGTGATGAGTGTGAAAATACTCAGAAAAATGCTCTTTTTCAAATCCAGGTCCACAGATAGCAATAAATCCTATTCCTAATTTTTCACAGTTCTCCCTCAAGACATTATAGACTTGACGATAAAAAGATTCAACTGCTGCTTTATGCATCTGTTTTTTATAACGTTTCCCAGGTATATTTTCATTAATTTCAACAATTGGTGTCAAAGAATAATTCGAAAGAATAGCAATATTTGCAAGCCCATTTTCTATCGCCACTACAAGAATTTGATTTGTATCTTTTTTAGTCATACTCCGCCTGATACGTTCTATATCGTTTCTAAACCATTTCTCCTTGAAAATGCGAATTTGGTGCCCAGGTTCTAAGTTGAATGTATGATGTTGACCATGAGATACATAGTCTTCAGGACCTTCCAAAATCACACCAGTAACACGAAGTCGATTAGTAAATTCATGAAATTCAATTTTTTCGACAGTTATCAAAAGCGTCATTGGTTTTCTTTGACCAGGATCACCTTCACGCAAGACAACACGCCGAACAGTTCGCCCCTTAATTTGATCCCCTGGAAGAATAATGTTATATAAAATCCATAGATCATCCAATGAATCAATTTGTACCAGCAGTTCTCCATTTCGGGTATTATTTTTTAGTATTTGCACGATAATATCTACTCCTTAATTATTTTTAGGTTGGATTAATATAGTTTGGTAGGACGGATATTTTCCAAGAATTGTTTAAGATTTGATATATTGAAAAGATCTTCTATTGCTGCAATTTGATGAGAGTGACTTAACTTGAAAAATTTTTCCTTCATTTCGGTTTCTTTTTGTGATGAAATTAGTTGATTAGATAGAAAAGAAGAAGGTACCTTAAAAGACTGGTATTCTCCTCTTGAATGAAGCAATTTCTGATAAGAAAATCCGTAATCTTGGATAATTTGCATCAATTCTTCTTCAGAAGGGGGAGACCATGAATCAATATTGTTTTCTGGAATATAATGAAGGAGATACTCAAATGCTCTTTGAACTTGCTTCAAATCGCCAAAAAGAATGTGATCACATTGAATTTTGGTCTCTTTTTCATTTTTTGGGTTTAGTTTATTTTTCAATTTTGGTGTTAATCCTCCTGCAAATGTCACTGCTACACTTATTTGACGCTGTAAAGATAAATATAGGAGCAGTTCCATTTCAGGATGATTAGAAATGTTATATTTTTGTTGAAAGGCATAGTTAATTCGGTGCAAAATGATTTTAAGTTGATGTAATGAAAATACCAAAGGTGATCGGAGAACTTGATAAGAAACAGAGAATTTTCCCTTGATTTCATCCTTAAGGGCCAGGTAATTATCAATGGTATCTTTTTCTAAAATAAAAGAATATAATTTATTGACATTTCCATAATAACGAAACAAGATAAATCCTATCTTCTTTTTATACTGGGATTGAGGGCAAGATTGAAAATTCTTGGTAACATCATCATAAATCGAATTTACTTGAAATGTAATCATTATCACCTAGTATTAATTATTTTAATTATTAATTCAATTTCATTTCATTCATTATTTAGCACTCAAAAATATAGCGCCCATTTTTTTGGACGAATTTTACAGACATATAATTATGAAAATCAATATCTGTAGCTTCCCATGGATAATGTATCCAACTATCTAAAGTGTATTCTCCCACAAAGTAACGTTTAATTTCAGAGGGAATGTGCCCTTTTTTTTCTTTTTTCTTATCATGCAATACTACAACTGCAATTTCTTTTGGGTTGCATTTTAACAATTCTTTTAAAGTATATTCCAGTGTTCTCCCAGTATCGTTAACTTCATCAACCAGTAAAACATTTTTTCCTTTTAGTTTTTCTTGATCATCATCCAACCACTGAATTCGGTGCAATTTATCCATCCGAATATCATTTTCATCGTAATAACTTAAACCAACAGTTAAGATTTTACGATTTATATAAATTTTAAGGATTCGAGCAGGGATAAATCCTCCAGTTCCTATGGCAATCATAAAATCGGGATTAAATCCAGAATCTTTAATTTTATTCGCCAATTTTTGAACCAATCGGTGCATTTGGGTGTAAGTGAAGTAATATTCTCCATCGATAGGTTCTAGTTTAGGAATTTTTGAGGCATCCATATAGGTAAAAACGTTGATTTTGATTTATTTTTTCCGATTTATAAATAAAAAATTGAAGAAATATGGATGATCAAAATCTACTAATGTTTTTTCAGCAATTTTATTTAAATAATAACTACGATTCCAAAAAATTAGAAAAATAAGGGAGACATTAATTGAAAAAAATAAGATTAAAGTTGAAAACTTTTATGTGAATTAATATAAGCACATAGAGCGCCTTGAGAAAAGATCATGTAGATAGATGTTCCTTTAAGTGAAAACAATCAAGATTCATGCATTCAAGGTATCTCAGGATTTGTATTTGTTCGTTTATTTGTGGTATATGATCTTACTATTGTAAAATGGCAATTTAGACAAATTATAAGAATAACGATTGATATTTCTATAATTTATTGTCAGATTTTATTCAGAATTGATTAATGAATTATTTGGTAATTCTCTTTTGGTCGTCCTAACATGAATTACGATATTTACTTAATTAGTATAAATTTATAAATTAGCTGAATTCGTCAGATTATGGAACAATAAATCAAACTTATTCGCAGCATTTACCCTTAAAACATATCCAAAAAAATTCATATGAATATTCAAACTTCTGTGCTAAAATTATTGCTAAAAACTGAAAAAAAAGATTCATAATGGTTGATCATACAACTTAATATTACAGAGCATTGATAAAATATTAATAATTATTCCAATCAGAAATTTTAAATAATCAACTTTTTTCATATCGAATTAGTTAAAAATTAAAAAAGGAAAGTTGGAAATTTGATTATTCCAACTTAAAAATGGGAGCTAAGCGATGACTTATTCACAGCAATATAAAGAAGAGATTGATCACTCTAATCAAATTTACGTTTCAATTACCTCTGATCACCCCGAAATTTTTCAAAAGATTCAAAAAAATGCAGATTATATTAATCATTTGTTGGAAAAACAAATAGGCTCACAATTCTATTTAGAAATCGTCGAAAAAGGGTTGCTGTATATTTACAATGATTTTTCTGTATTTAAAATGCTTAATCAACCTTTTTCTTCTCGTCAAGTCCTACGATTTTCTAAACAATCTAAAAAATTCGATGATATAAAATCAATTTTTCCATTTTATCTTAGTGAAAAATCATTTCCTAAGGCTGGAATAAAAATTTTCTTTCACACAATCTCAGAACCGAAAGAAAAAATTATATCTATAGGAAAAAATCATTTTAAATCGTTATTTGGTGACCGAGTATCTATAAACAGCAATAAACCAGGAGATCTTATTCTTCATTTTCACAATTTCTACGATTTTTCGCTCTATTTGGTATTATTAGCATCATTTCTCGCCGGAATTTTTAAAAAGATACCAGAAAGAAAAATAGCAGAGAAAACACCACAACAAATAACCAACTAAACATTTTTAAATAATAAATTTGCTGTAGATTAGTGCGAATTAGTTTTATTCATAAAGTTCACATATTTGTTATCATTGAGACATTAATATCCATTAAACTTCTTTTCTCCCCAAAAAATTAATAGGTCTCACTATTCATGATATAATAGATCATGGCCTATCACAAAATTCTCGATGATCTGCTTAAATGGATGTTCCAATCTGTGGGAGATGAACTGCTCGCTGTGGTTATCGTAGATCGAGAAGGTTTAGTGTTGGCGAGTTTAATTAAAGAAGGTCTTGATGAAGAACTATTAGGGGGAATCGCTGCCTTAGTAGAACCTGTTTTAAAAAGAATTTCTTCAGAATTTCAAAGTGGAAATTTTGGAACAGGTTCATTTGATACAGCAGATCACCGACTAATTTTCTGTGAAGCGGGTCCTGAAGCAATTTTAGTAGTAGTCGCCGATGCTATGTCTTCTATTGATGAGTTATTTCCATATACCTACCTTTGTGCAGAAAAAGTAACCAGAATCTTAGACGGTAGACCTGTTAGCCCTGTTATTCCAAGTTTTCATGCTCACAAACAAGATTCTATCCGTAATGAGGATATTGTTCGAATTCTTATTAAGGAAGGTGCCTATGTATTGAAAACCATTCTTGGTGGAGATGGTTCTGTTGGAAAAACAACATTAGTTAATAATTTTGTCGACGCTTCGTTTGATAAGGATTATAAAGCTACTATAGGCGTAAGTATCATGAAAAAGGCCGTGATTTTTGATCAATGGGGAGTAGAAGTACGGTTAACTCTCTTTGATTTGGCAGGACAGCAGCAATTTACAAGAGTACGACAAACTTATTTTCAGGGAGCTAAAGCAGGTTTACTCGTTTTCGATGTAACGCGCCCAGAAACGTTTGAAAATATCGAAAAGTGGTATAATGAAGCAACACGAATTGAACCTGACATAATGTTAATATTAGTCGGAAACAAAATTGACATGAAAAATGAAAGAAAAATAACTAAAGAGCAAGGAAAAGCATTGGGACAAAAGCTCGGATTACCCTATATTGAAACCAGTGCTTTGAATCGAGACGTAGTAGAAGAAGCTTTTCGAACACTTGCATTTTTGTTTTTAGAAAAAACGAAAATAACAGAAAAACTCGCTTAAAAAAGCGCTAAAAAAGATATGGTGTTAATATTTATGGATAAAAATGAAAACCTTCCAAATAATGAAGAATTTACTATTCAAATTACCCCATCAGCAATTGATTATATTTCATCAAGTGTCAACAAATCCACTTTAGAACAAATTGCAGTTGTTCTTGTTGATACACACTGCTGCGGTGGAACATTTACCGTTGAAATCCAGAAAAGAGAAAAAACTAAAGAAGACTTGCATTTAGTAGAACTATTTCCTCCAAAATCACGAAATTATGAGTTTTCAATATGGGTAGAACATCAAGCTTTACGAGAATTCAGTGTACCTGAACAAATCTTATTAGATCTTAATCCTTATTCAAAACCACCCCGATTAGAAGTGAAAAACGGAAGATTTGAAGAACCTTACTAAAAAACTTATTCGCACTTATTTGCACTTCGCAACTTTTCTTTATAATAAGTAAAAATAACAATACACGAAAGATTGGTTGTAAATTCGACAAAATTGCAGCATCCTTTAATCATTCTTTGAATCAAACAATTCCATTAATTATTATTTCTTGGCAATCTTCTGAAAAATAAGCGTCATAATATGCCGATCTATTCAATAATCTAAAAAAAATTTGATTCTTTATTTTAAAGGTTCATAAAAAAAAGGAAATTATGTCGGATACTCCCCGATCTCCTATCTTAGCTAAAAAAGAAATTTTCAAAGGTTATCCTTGATTTTAATACATGTGAGTTTCGAATACCTTCTTCCATATGAAGCAAAACCTCATGTCTATGTTATCAAAGCCGAAGAAGCAACAGATCCACAATACGGCTTTGAACCAGATAACCGTCCCATTGAGCACCATGTAAATATGGGTATTGTCAATTTAGATAAACCTCAAGGACCAACTTCACATGAAGTAGCATCATGGGTGAAGAAACTCTTTGATCTTTCAAAAACAGGCCATGGAGGAACTTTAGATCCACAAGTTACGGGAGTTTTACCTATTGCTTTAGGAAGGGCAACTAAAGTAATTCGTGCTTTACTTACTGCTGGTAAAGAATATATTTGTGTAATGTACCTTCATGAAGAGGTACCTAAAGAAAAAATTGAAGCCGTTTTAAACCTATACACTACTTCCTTATATCAGCGCCCACCATTAAAATCTTCAGTTGCAAGAAGGCTTAGAATTCGGAAAATTTATTACACACAACTGCTGGAAGTGAGAGATAAATTCGTTCTTTTTCGTGTAGGATGTGAAGCAGGAACTTATATTCGGAAACTATGTTTTGATATAGGAGAAACGCTCTTATGTGGTGCGCATATGGTAGAATTACGTCGAACGCGGACTGGAGATTTTCGTGAAGATACACTCTGTACTCTTCAAGATTTGCATGATGCCTTAACAATTTATCGCGAAGAAAAAGATGAACGCTACCTACGAGTATTAATCACTCCCATGGAAAAAGCGGTAAAGCATTGGAAAAAAATATTTATTCGTGATTCTGCTGTTGATGCGATTGCACACGGTGCGAGCCTAGCTATCGCAGGTGTGCTTTATTTAGAAAAAACAATTGAAAAAGGAGACCAGGTCGCAATTATGACCCAAAAAGGAGAATTAGTAGCTTTTGCAATTAGCTTAATGACAACTCACCAAATTTTGAAATCAAATCATGGAATTTGCGCAAAGACTCAAAAGGTTTTTATGCCTCGTGGTTGGTATCCCAATTGGCAAGAAGTAAAAAACAAGCAAGAATTAAACAGTTAAAATTTTGTTTCAAATTAATACGCTATTTGATTTAACTTAACCATACGAATCTGGATTATTTCACTTTAATATTTGATATATTACATAATTTACCGATTCTAATACTCAGGTGATTTTGATTCCTTCAAAAAAAAAAATGTCTCATTATTTTTCTCCCACTCATGCTTCAGCTGATCGGATTAAAAAACTCTTTGTTTCAATACGTAACCAAAACATGGTGTTACAGACAGCAAGAGAAGTATTTTCTCCAGAAAACATAGATAAAGGAACAGAAATCTTAATTAACGCGATTTTTTTGCCAGCACCCATAGAAAATGCATATTTCCTTGATTTAGGTGCAGGATACGGGCCAATTTCTATTTGGTTGTCAAAATATTTAGCATTTTATGAACTTACTAAGCAAACAGTCCAATCGACACCTATAACTCCGCTCATTTATAAAATTTATGCATCTGAAGTAAATGAACGGGCTTTATGGTTATTGAAAAGAAATATCGTTTCAAACAAATGTAGAAACATCGAGATCTTACCCGGTCCATTTCAAGATTCTGTAGATAAATTAAAATTGTCAAATATAAGATTTAATGCGGTATATACTAATCCTCCATTAAAAACAGGACATAAAAATATGCTTGAATTATTCGAAGCTGCGGCTGATCTTTTAACAAAAAATGGATTTATTCAATATGTACATAAAAAAAAATTAGGTGCTGAAGCTTTTCAAGCCAAATTACTAGATATTAAACCATCTTGGAATATCGAAACAATTAAAAAGCAATCAGGTTATCATGTAATTCTTTTTTCCCCCAAACCACTAGATATTCCCCACCGAAAATCATCAATTTCAGGTTATTTTTAGAATTAATTTATTGAAAAATAACATTTTATACATTACAACCATGATCAGGAAGATGCATATAAGTGCGAATAAGTTTCTTTTTTTTAAATCTTTTTCGTCAATTTTGATTTTAATAAATTAATCAAATAATGAGCCCAAAACATGCCAAATCTTATGGAGATGCACCTTTTATAATTTCTCGCAGCAAACTAAAACACATTAATCATATCTATATTTTTGACCTCAAAAGTCGAAAAATTTTTTTAATATGGCGATTTTTCTATCTTGTGCACAACGGAGTGATCAAAATTTTCTACTGGAAACTCCGAAATTATTTTATTTCCCATTTTATCAATGATTTTCTTTGAGAGAGTTGAATTTATCCTTGGCCAAAAAAAGTAAAAAATTAGATGTTTTAGCCCATTCTCTTGTTCCGTTTCATTCAATCTTAACAAAAGATGAAACGACACAATTATTGAAGGATTATGCCATTCGGCTTGTGGATCTTCCCAGAATTTTTCAAGATGATCCTGCCGCCATTGCTTTAGGTGCTCGAGAAGGCGATGTGATTAAAATTATACGAAATTCAGATACGATTGTCGACACTGTCGATACTTATCGTTTTGTGGTAATACGTCGGTAAAAATGGTAAAAGACCATAAAAAACCCCGTTTTAAACACTAAAAAAGGAACCTTATAAAATAAATTAAAGTTAATTTGAACAAAATCAACTTAAAATAAAAATTACAGTTCTGATTCAAAGAAAAAAGTCATTTATTCTCCATTAAAAAAATAATACCATAAATTAAACAATTCTTAAAAAAAAGAAATATTTACTCTGAGGCTCAAAAATGAATAGCAGCATTCTTTCCAAATCTTTTGTTTCCACTCCAGAAAATATGTGGGATTTACTCCAATCCTACTTTAATGAAATCGGTTTGGTCCGTCAGCATTTAGACTCCTTTAATGTCTTTTTAGAAGAAACCTTACAGCAAATCTGTGACGAAACCAAAAAAATCATTCCCGATATTCCAGATTTTTACATAATCTTTGGGAAAATAACCGTCGAAGAACCACAAGTTCGCGAAGCAGATGGTGCAACCAAATCCATTACTCCTTTGGAAGCCCGTATTCGTGAATTAACCTATGCATCTAAAATATATTTGGAAATGACTCCAGTTACTATTGATGAACGAACCCAACGACCCCATTACAATGAAACAATTAATACTTATATAGGTAAACTGCCAATTATGTTGAAATCTTCCAAATGTCCTTTGTCAAAAATGACAACTAAAGAAGAACTTATTCAAATAGGGGAAGATCCTTTAGATCCTGGTGGTTATTTCATTATTAACGGAACGGAACGGGTACTTGTTACTCAAGAAGATCTGGCTCCAAATCGAATATTAATTGAAGAAGCCAGCCGTAGTTCATCAGCCACTCATATTGCCAAAGTATTTTCCACAACACATGGATTCCGTGCCCCAGTGACCATTGAAAGACGAAAAGATGGAAATATACGCGTTTCTTTACCTTCAGTTCCAGGTAAAATCCCAATTGCAATTTTAATGCGGGCATTAGGGTTAAATTCTGATCGAAAAATCTTTGAAGCTATCAGTGATAACCCCGAAATTCAGAAAGAATTAATTCCAATAATTGACGTTGCATCTGCAATCGAAGTGGTATCTGATCCAGAAAAATCTATGATGAACGCGCTAGATTACGTAGGAAAACGGGTTGCAGTTGGTCAGACACGAGAATACCGTATTAAAAGAGCACAGCAAATTCTTGATCGATACTTATTACCACATATTGGATATGAACAAGAAGATCGTATTCGTAAAGCCTATTTCTTAGGTCAAATGACACAAAAAGTATTAGAACTTGCTCTAGATATTCGACGCCCAGATGATAAAGACCATTATGCGAATAAACGGTTGAAATTAGCAGGAGACTTGTTTACATCTCTCTTTCGTGTTTCATTCTTAAACCTTACACGTGATATTAAATATCAATTGGAACGTACTGCTGTCAGAGGAAGAAAACCCAATATTAAAACCGCTGTCCGTGCAGATGTTATTACCGAACGAATCCGTCATGCACTCGCCACGGGAAATTGGGTTGGAGGTAAAGCAGGTGTTTCTCAATTACTAGATAGGACTAATTTCATTTCTACTTTAAGTCATTTACGCCGTATAATTTCACCCCTATCCCGCAGTCAACCGCATTTTGAAGCACGAGACTTGCATCCAACCCAATGGGGCAAAATATGTCCTGCAGAAACACCAGAAGGTCCCAATTGTGGGCTTGTTAAAAACTTGGCGTTAACTGCTTTGATCTCGGTCGGAACAAATGAAAAAAAAATTGAAACAGACCTCTACGATTTGGGCGTAATCCCACTTGAAGAAGTGGAAGAAGTAAGCGGGAAAGCAAAGATATATCTAAATGGGAAACTTTTGGGAATTCATACAAATTATCGTCCATTGATTGAAACAATTCGTATGAAACGAAGACGGGGAGATCTTAACCCAAACGTGAATATTGCCTACTATCCTGAATCTAATGAAGTTCAAATTAACTGTGATGCAGGACGTGCACGGCGTCCATTATTAGTTGTAAAAAATGGAAAAGTTTTAATCACACAAGATGTTGTTGATAAAGTCCGCACAGGACAATTACAATGGAATGATTTAATCGCCCGCGGCTTGATTGAATATTTTGATGCTGAAGAAGAAGAAAACGCCTTAATTTGCATGCGTGAGCGCGATTTAACACCTGAACATACTCATTTGGAAATCGCACCCGCCGCAATTTTAGGTATCACCGCATCTTTAATTCCATTCCCTGATCACAACCAAAGTCCTCGAAATACTTATGAAGCAGGTATGGCAAAACAAGCACTTGGAATATTTGCGGCTAATTTTCACCTTAGATTAGATACTCGTGGGCATTTACTTCATTATCCTCAAAAACCTTTAACCAGTACAAGGGCAATGGAGATTATTGGTTTCGATACACGCCCAGCTGGACAAAATTTCGTTTTGGGAATTATGTCCTTTCAAGCCTTCAATATTGAAGATGCACTTATTATGAATAAGGCTTCGATCGAACGGGGATTGGCTCGAAGTACATTCTTCCGAACCTACGAAGGCGAAGAACGAAAATATCCAGGAGGCCAACTCGATAAATTTGAAGTACCTGAAAAAGAAGTGCGAGGCTATCGAGCATCTGATGCATACCGCCACCTTGCTGATGATGGAATTATTGAACCTGAAACTGTATGTGATGGTGGCGATGTTCTTATTGGGCGAACTTCCCCTCCTCGATTTACACATCCATATGATGATTTTGATGACTTATCTCAGCCACAACGCAGAGAAACAAGTATTAATATGCGACATTCAGAAGCGGGAACCGTTGATACTGTTATCATAACCGAAACACTGGACGGTAATAAATTGATTAAAATTAAAGTCAGAGATTTGCGTATCCCCGAATTAGGTGATAAATTTGCCTCACGTCACGGGCAAAAAGGTGTTTTAGGATTAATATCACCTCAAGAAGATATGCCATTCTCAGCTCAAGGCATCTCACCCGACTTAATCATCAATCCCCACGCCATGCCTTCACGTATGACCTTAGGACAGATGTTCGAAGGATGTTTGGGCAAAGTCGCTGCCGCAACAGGAACCATTGGTAATGCAACTCCATTCGAAATGGAAGATATGGATCAACTTCAATTGCACCTTGTGGAACATGGGTTTGACTATGGCGGCAGGGAAACACTCTATAACGGCGTCACTGGAGAAAGATATGACGTAGGTATCTATTTTGCTTGCGTCTATTATCAAAAGCTGCACCACCTTGTATCGGACAAGATTCATGCGCGAGCTCGAGGGCCAGTGCAAATTTTAACCCGTCAACCGACTGAAGGTCGTGCACGTGAAGGAGGTCTTCGTTTTGGAGAAATGGAGCGCGATTGTTTAGTTGGACACGGGTCTGCTGTGTTATTAAAGGAACGTTTATTAGATGAATCAGATCGCACTCAGATTTTGGTTTGTGAGAAATGTGGTTTACTTTCTGTTTATGATCGAAATCGAGATCGAACCTACTGTCCAGTTTGTGGTGAGAAATCGCAGATTTCTAGCGTTACATGTTCATATGCATTTAAATTGCTGTTGCAAGAAATGATGTCGCTCGGATTGGCACCTCGCTTGATTTTAAAGGATCGGGCTTAATCTTTTTTTATTGATTTCTCAATGAAATAACTTTTTTTACATTTTCCTCATTTACCACCAGATTTTGATAAAATCAAAGCACGTTATATATTAATTGTCTGAGTAAATTCATCCACAAGCCAATCGCAATATTCTTGGAACGTCATTTGATGATTTGGAAGGATTTGTTCCCGTTCAATTTGTCAAAAGTTAAAGAGTAAATCTTTACCCATTTCAGCAAAAAGCCGCGTTTCATCGTCGTTTGACCGCCAAAGTCCTTTGTGAATATCTACATCAGGAAACTCGGTCTCAATTTGCTATCTCATTTTGCAATATTGCATTATTAAGTATACGAAAGATTTTGAGCGATATTGTGGTGCAATAGTTGTAATTAACCCATATAATTGTTCACATACTTTGTCTAAACTTAGTAGTCCTTGTCGATAGGCGCATTTCAAATCATTTAATCTCTGTTTTCATTGAGGAATTAAATGAACCCAACAACGTGTCAATTTTCGGTTTCGGTTCTTTTTATTCTTAGTTCTTACCGTAAAAATTTGAATTCTCCCTTTATATCCTAAAATGTATTCTTTTTTTGCTTTTTTGAGTTGTTTGTAGTTTTTTACAGGCGTAATTACAGGAATTCCTCTGATTTTAAATGATTTTAAGATATTTTGACGATAATATTCACGATCAATTACACAAACCTTGATTTCTAACCCTAATTTTATCAACCAATCAGCAATTTTAATCATGAATGGGATTTTGGATTCTCGATACGCTACATGATGGCATCCGATAAAAAGAGATTTGTGAAGGCCATAAATCATTGCTCCATGATAATGGCGTATTCTTCGCGTGCCTTTTACCATTTTGCTGCCTTTAATCAGTGAATCCCTGCGTTTTCCCCAATATCCGAGATATGTAAGATCAAATTCAAGAACAACAAGATGGAATCTCCGATCTTTAAGAAAAACAAACCGAATCATCTTTTCGAATACGATGCGATAAACATCCTCCACATTCAAGATATTTTAAGTGTGCAATCAATCATTTACGGTATTTTGGTGCTGGAATGCACAGAATTTCTGCCTGTCATTATATTCTTGAGGCTTAAAATCTAAGAATTTTTGGGCCCATCGATTTAATTTCTGACATGCGTGGTGAACTGAGACCCCCCGAATCCAACAATAACATAATACTGCTAAAATATCATCAAAATACCATTTTTGCCCCTGTCGAGTAAGAGGAACCTTCAAAGCTTTTCTGACTGATTTCGCAAGATTTATGAAAAATGAAATCTTATTAAATTTTGGATAGCATGCACCAAATCGAGAAGGTTGATGCATGGTTTGGGGTAAATCGTCCATAATATATCCCAAATATCCTTTCCTTTTATTCTAGTTGATGCATTCACTAAATAAAGGAATATGACTAAGATTTTTTTTGTCGAATCGTTGAGAACTGTTTTATTTTAATTTTTCTGTATTCTTTTTCGTATATAATATAACACTTTCTATCCTCTGTAAAATGTAAAATTTTTATCCCATCCCACCTTTATATTAAATCAGATAGTTAGAGACTGTAATAAGTGGGAACGTGGTCTAGCTTGGTATGATTCTCGGTTCGGAACCGAGAGGTCTTGAGTTCAAACCTCAACGTTCCCATTCTTTTCATCAAATTGATTAAGAATTATTTTAATTATCATTAGTTATCTAATATCTTCTTCTACCTCTTTAATAGAAATAAAATTTTTATCGCAAAAAATTTCAAAAATACCTGGACATACTTAATATGAATCGCATTTTAATAATTGGATCAGGTGGAGCAGGAAAATCGGTTTTTGCGCGTCGATTAGGAAAGCTTCTTGAGCTTCCCGTATTTCATTTAGATTGTTATTTTTGGCAACCAAATTGGAAACAAACTCCAAAAGAAGAATGGATCTCGACTTTAGACCAGATTCTCCATTACAAAAGGTGGATTATCGATGGTAATTACTCAAGTACATTAGAAAAGCGATTAATGTATGCAGATACAGTTATTTATCTCGATTTTCCTAGAAGAATCTGCATATATCGAGTCATAAAACGCCAAACAATTTATCGTAATCACCCACGATACGATATTACGACAGGTTGCAAGGAACGAATTGATTTTGAATTTCTTAAATGGATTTGGAGATTTCGTAAGGAAAGAAGCCCCTATATTTTAAAACTGTTGAATACTGCAAATCTTGGACAATTATCGGTTTATAGATTTACTTCTCCTCGTCAATTATCTAAATGGCTGCAAAACCTTTCAAAAATCAGATAGCAAGACAATATCACAAATTATTACCAATTTCCCTCAATATCACTCCATTTAGTTCAACCTTGTTCAGTTTATTCAATTTTATTCAGCTTTATTCAATTCTCAAAAAAAGTATCTAAAGTTTCTGAGGAATACAATGTAAAGGTTCAGGTATTACGAGGACTCGAAAATTATCTCCAAATTGAGCTTTACAGTAATTTAATGCTTCAGATAATTCTCTCAAGCATTTGATCTGAGGTATAAAATTCTCACATTCTTCAGAAAAAGATGTCTGAGGTGAAAGAATAATAACTGAAATTTTTGACAAAATATTGGTCAAAAGAGAACGATATAATTTGGTTAAAAGATGTAAATTTTTTGGAGAATCACCTTTAAAATTGATATTTATGGGAATATTTACACTTTTGGTGATCATAATTAAAACACCATTGGATTTAAGAGATATTTCTCCATTTGCACAAAGAGATACGAAATTTGAAATTGAGATTTCAGGATAGTTAGAATGAGCTGAAGGAAGAGGAAGAATAGATACATCAAATTGTTTGGTAATGGGAAAAAATGAATTGCGTTTTACATATTGATATATTTGATCATGAACTTGATATGCACCTGCACCTATTTTTAAAATTTCATTCTGAGCATTTGATGCGAATTCTATAACAAAATTGGGCTTAATATGAGTCATTTTTAGTATTTCTTGAGTATTCTTATAAATTGGATTCGATTTCAAGATACCATAGCGGGTCTCAGCAGATCGAAGATTTTCTTCAGAATAAATCGCTTGAGTTGTCATAACTCCTGAAATACCAGGAACAATCAATGTATTTCCCCCTGTAAAACCGCTTATTGGATGTGGTTCCACAGCAGCAACCAATATTTTAAATTTTGATTGAAAATAATATCGATTCAAATAAACAGGCATTCCTGAAGGAGAATCACCACAGTATGTTAAATCTTTCTCATCTTGGGCAGTGTGAGTAATAATATCAAAACGGGATAGAAATTCAACTCCTAATAATCTTTTCATGAATTTAGGAGAGGGTTTAGGATGCATTCCAGTTGCCAGTAGGATTTTTATCTTTGTATCAGGAATTTTTGCATTATTAAAACAGTTTTCCAGCGATTGTAGAATCGATTGACAAATTGTTGGCGGTATATTGAAAGAAATAAGAATACAAATATAATCATCAGAGTTCTCATTCTGAATTTGGGCATTTTCCAAGAGTTTTTTTAAAGGTTTAGTCATATAAGGAGAATTCAAAGCATTTATGAGTGAATCAGCGGGATTTTCGATAGATTTTTCGTGTTTTGGATGTTGAACTTCTATATCTAAATCATCAGGCAGAAAAATCTCAAATTTTTCAGAATAAGATTTTAATTGGATACGCATAAAAATACCTCAAATTGAAATGTTAATTTAGTGAACAAATGATCAAATGAAATATAGTGTTAATAAATGTGAATAAATTTATTCTTAATTATTTTTTAATGCATTCTTTAATGCATTTTTTAATGCATTCTTCATCTCTTAATATGTGCTGAAAAAACTTTTATGTATCTTTAAGAATTTATCCCAGTATTTCTTATCAACAGAATGCACATTGCCTAATTGCTTTGCACCCCAATAGATTTTAGCCATTTTTTCAATCAACAAAGCATTTTTGACTGTATATTCCATAGTGCGCCCACATACAACAACGCCATGATTTTCCATTATAACGCCATTAGTTTCGCCCATGCAGTGCTCTGCTTGAATCCCTAATTGTTCTGTTGCTGCTTCAACATAATCTACAACTTGAATTTCACCCCCTAAGAAGACCAAGGCTTCTTCAAATAGAATTGGAATATTTTGTTTAACCATAGAAAACATACTGGCATAAATTGAATGAGTGTGAATCACACATGTGGCTTTAGGGCGCTGTTGATAGATTGCAACATGAAGACGGTATTCAGAAGATGGTTTACGTTCTTTTGAGAGTAATGTTCCATCAAATTTCATATGAACGATATCTTTAGAAGTTAAAGATAGATAATCGTTTTGAGTGGGTGTTATGAAGAGTTCATCTTGATCAGCAACACGCATTGAAACATTTCCTTCTCCAAATTCAACTAAATGACCCTTAAAAATATCTTGCGCCCCCTGAACAACTGCTATTCGATAATCATTTTCAGTCATTTGAGATTTTTTTTGCAATTTCATTATATTTTCTAGTGTAATAGTGAAACAATATTATTTTAATGATATGAGAAAGCATGCAATGAAGAAATACAAGAAAGTGAGCAGTATATTCTAGAATATTTTGCAAAATAATTCTTTTTACTAAAATATTTTGGATTAAATAAAGAAAAATAACAATGAAAAAAATAAATTTGTTTTTTTATGTCTAATTCAAAGTAAAATTTTTACACTCAGAGAAGTTAATAAAAAAAATGGAGTGAATTTAAGATAACAGAAAAAATAACATTTAAGATTTTATAAAAAAGACAAATTTGTGAATAACAACAAAAATTAAGTATTATTTAAATAATAAGGGCAAATTAAAGTATCAAACTCTCAATATGATATGGGATTTTTTTGATCAAGATTTTACTAATTAAAATTTTTAGTAAAAAAAAATTCTTTCTGTTATTTTTCGAAATACCCACTTAAGGTGTTATAAACCTGAAATCAGAAGAATTTAATATTTAATGAATTCGATTCTATGGCAGAACAGAAAGAAATGAAGAGGAATTTAATCCGCTTCTGGTAATATAAAAAGAATATTATTTCCCCTTACAAAAAGCTCAGAATAATGATTTGTTTTTTCCTCATGGGGAATGGTCTCGGTGACCTTTTCAATTATTAAATTCATAAAATTATCATATTCCTTTAAATTACCACGATATTCAGTTGAGTCCTTCAAGCGAACTACAATTTCTTGTCCAATTCGGTTTTGAAGCGCTCGTAATGGATTACGACTGTTATTATATGCCATAAAGAACACGTAACTTAATCAATGGAATAAATAGTGATGCATCCTTTAAAAAACAATGAGATCTTTCACTTAATAATATTTAAAAGGAGATCAAGAGATCATGAGCTCAAAATGATTAATTGATCAAATGATTAAATTATCCCCAATTATCTTTTATTATACAAAATATCAGTGTGAATCAAGCATGAATGAATCAGATCCTTTGTCTCTTTTTCTTTCACAAAAAAAGAAGAAAGAAATCCAAGCGCTTTATAATGAGAAAAGTTATGTAGAAATCTACGATAATCGCTATGGAACGCTTCAATCAGAAAAGTTTTCACTTATTTCTGCAAAAGAAATGGAATTTTCAGATGTTTGGCTTGATTTTGGATGTGGAACGGGATTGACTTGGGATTTTATAATTAATTCTCAAGACTTAGAAAAATTTCTCACATTTCGTTTTCGTTATATTGGTTGCGACTTATCTAGTGAGATGTTATTAAAATTTAAATCTAAATGGATTGAACATGATTTCAAAGATAAAAAAGTAAATGACTATCCACATTTAATCTGTGCAGACGGTGAGAATTTACCCTTCCGAAATAGCGCAATATCTAATGTAATTTCTCTAACAACTCTTCAAAATCTACCTAATCCAATGAAAGGAATAAAAGAAATAAGTAGAATTACTCGAAAAGATGCTAATTTAATTAGTAAAATCATGATTTCTGTGTTAAAAAAGAAGTATCATTTAGGACAATGGAAAAAATGGTTGAGTGAAATATTTTCATCACCAAATTTTACATTAGAAATAATTAACAATTCAACTGATTCCAATATTGAGGATTGGATATTTTATATTCATTCAAAAATTCAATAGAATAAAGGAATTGATGAATTGTGATATTTTCATTTATTATCTACTAAATGCTTCAAAAAATCATCTAAATCAAAATCAACATGATAATTTTTCCGAAAAAAGATATTTACATTTGATAAATCACGGGTTAAATAAGAGATTGCATTTGGGTGTTCGCTACTCTCCCACTGTGGCCAATCGATAATCTGAACTTTTTGATCTGGAGTAATTATGATATTAAATTCACCCAAATCACAATGAATTATTTTTCCTTGTAAATAAAGAATCTCAATTTGATGAAGAATTTGATTTAAAATCTCTTCAGGGTTTTCCAGTTCTGGAATAGTACTTATTAATTTTCCTTCGACCAAACTCATAACTACCATATGTCGATTTTGTCCAAATGGAACTGGAGTATTAATTTTTAATTGCGAAATTTTCTGTAATGCAGCAAATTCTGATTCTGCTGAAAGACGACTTACATATAACCAAGAGATGTGTCTACGATTCTTTATATAATTCCTCAATTTTCGGATTTGTCGAAAACTAGTTTGGCCAATTCGGTGAATTTTCAAAGCACATTCTTCTCCATTTGGCAATTTTGCAATGTATACATCCGATTCCTTTCCACGCCCAATTAAATCACCAACAGCTATAATAATCTCTTGTTGAGTTAAAGTATGAAGGGCTAAAACATCGTATGATTCTGAAATAAGTTGATATCCTACATAACCCACCTGTGAATTACGCTGAAGAATGCCCAGTTTATGGAGTTTATTAAGTCGATATTCAGTTTCTGATTTTAGAATGCGAGCATAATAACTTATTTGATCCATTGGGACAAATTCGAAACGGCGCATTCCCAACTCGATTCCAGTCAACACACGAATATCTTCAGGTTCTAAATCTCGCACCATATGTGCTGCCCTAAATACTTGAGCCATTTTAATATCAACGCCTATTTCTTAAAATTAATAAATAATAGCCAAAAAAGAATAAAAAAAGGATTAAATCTCTTCAACTTTCAGCATTTGGTCGCCTTGTTCAATCTTTGATATAAATTCCATCCCACTAACAACTTGGCCAAATACTGTATGTTTTCCATCAAGATGTTTGGTATTTTCTCGATTTAGTACGATAAAAAATTGAGAACCACCAGTATCTTTTCCACGATGAGCCATGCTTAAAGCTCCGGGCTTGTGAATTAACGGATTACCTTCAGTTTCGCATTTAATAGTCCATCCCGGACCACCAGTGCCATCTCCAATAGGACAACCCCCTTGTACAACAAAGTCAGGGATAACTCGATGGAAAGTTAATCCATCATAAAATTTCTGATTAACTAATTTAAGAAAATTAGCCACAGTTCCTGGTGCATGTTCTGGATATAATTCAATTAATAGAGTTCCTTTATTCGTTTCCATTTTTACACGTGGATTTGATTTCATACTAATCACTTAAGCAATTAAATCCTCGATTACTTGAAAAGTTATGGAATTGATCGAATTTGACAATGAAAAAAATTAATCTACACTGTGCGAATAAGTTTATTCTTTCATCACAGAATAGAAAATTAACTAGTAGATAAAGAATAAATGGAAAAACGTATTGAATCTGGAATAAATGGAATAAAAAGAAACAAAAAATATCAAGAATATAAAGAACTATCCTCCAGAATGAGATGTAACCAAATCTAACTCAGCAATTTTTACTTCTTGTTCCCCAACTACCTGTTTTTTCTTGATAAGATCTGAGAATAGATCACCCTTTTGAACTATATTACCTGAATTAAAGATTTGATGGCGTTCATATAATTGAGCTAATTGCTGACTTTCAAGTGGTTTTCCTGCATTTTTAAGTTGACTGATGGCTTCGTTAAAAATTGTATCAATACTAAGCGAAGGATCATCAATTTTAATAAAAAAAGGCTTGTTTGATAATGCCGAATTAATTTTAACAATATAAGTGTTTGAATCCATAATTTTATTATCCCTCATTGATAGTGATATGATCTAATAATAGATACCATCTATATTTATTTTTGGAATTAGAATTATAAATTCCGAATTTAGTGTTAACAACCGCTTATTAATGAAGAATTTAATATTAAAAAAGTAGAAAATAAGAATAAGTATATAGATAGAAAAAATTATGAGTTAAAATAATCGTAAAAATACATGAAAAGTGGATTTTTTATAAATTTCTTAATTTTATTATTGAGTCTTTGAGAAATTGAACTTTCTTTTTATTCTCATCCGCGATTAATTGCCCTTTTTGACAAATAGGACAAATGAAATTATAATCCATTGCTTCAATAAAGATATATCTTCCTTCACATCCATTACTGCATTGGAAGAAATAATTCTGTTCTTCATACTTCATTCGAGATTCTAATTTTTCAATGACCATTTCCCTCCGTTCTTGTAATAACAAGGGCAAATTGTCGAATGATTCATTCCAGAAATAAACAAACCAGCCTGAACGTTTATCCCGAACTCGTTTAAATTCAGTTAATTTATTCTCATTTAAAATGTAGAGGATTTTTCGAACTACATTAAGTTTAACTTTGCTTAATTCGGCAATTTTCTCATCAGTGGTTTCATCACCAGCATCTAGTAAGATTTTAGCGATTTTAAGTGCTTCAGGACCACCAAAATCTTTTAAAACAGCTTTTAATGTTGCAGATAGCGTTTTCTTTTTCTCTGTAGGAATCGAAGGTCACCTTAGAAAAACAGTATAGAATAGGAAAATAAACGTATCATGATAAAAAAAATTTTGCGTTTCAATATTTACAATATATATACTACATTATACTTCCATTTTATTCATGCTCAAAGAAATAATCAAAGGCACGCTTTATTGGGAGTATTTGAACACCAATAAAATATGGATGGACAACCGGATCAGGTTTATCTGCTTCTTTATTATCTTGTTCTGCTTTTTTATAAATTGGCCATAGACCTTTACGCATTTCTGCAGCAATGCTATCTGTATAAAAGGAGACAACTGAAAGTCTTCCTTTTTCAGCTTTTAAAGAGGCAATTTCTTCAATGGTAGCAAGATCTTGATTAGAATCTAAGCGTTTTTCGAGAGCAGATAGATATTTTAACCATTTACTTAAAAATTGAGATTGAACTTGTGCAAAAGATTGGTGAATCTGTAAGAATTCTTTAAATTCTGCTACGCGATCTTCATGATTTTCACATTTACGTCTTGCGATTTTTTCTTCATAATCTTCGACTAATCGAAAGTATTTTGTCGGAATAGAACCCCGTGCTTTTTCTTCTCTTGCAACTCGAACTAATCCCATACGTTCCATGTCCGAAAGATGTATTGAAATGGTAGATTTTGATTTACTGGTAAATTCCTTCAATTGTTTTAAACTAAGTTCTGGAAACATTGATAATAGAGAAAAAATCAGAAATTTAGGTTTACTTTGCATAACATCTTTAAAAGAAATTACGCCTTCTGATTTATTTTTTGATTTACATTCGTGATGTTTGTGGGTCTTGGATTTATGAGAAGAAGACCGACTAGTTTCATCAGATTTTTGAGTATTAGAGATAGACATCACCTAGAGAAAATGACTATTGTTTTAGTGTTATTTTTTTAATGAAAATATAATAATAAATCCTTGAAATGACATATAATTAATATTTTATGAATCTGAGTTATTGTTACTTAGTGAAATATCTTGTTTATCAAGTGTAAATTAGTTTTTTAATCGAAAAAAAATGGAGCGAATTTTAATTTATTGAATGATTGCTTACAATTCAATTTTGGCTTTTCTAAATTTAAGTGTTCTATATTCTCATTACAAATTTGGATAAAGGAGGGAATATATTATGTGATGGAGATTTATTGCTTATTGAATTAGTTTCTTGCAAATGCAACAACATTTCACGAAATTCTAAAACTTCACATTTTTCCCATGCTTTTCCAGAACTGCTTAAAAAGATGTTTATGTCATCTTTTACGATTTTAGTTAAAATTTTGATAATGTTGTTTAGTGAATTAGCTTGTTGAGCAAATTCAACCAATTTTGAAGCATTGAGATAATCTTGACATAAGATGGACCCTATAAATGCAGTTTTAAGCTCAGGTATTCGAATAATTAAATCTTCTTCAGTAAATGCGGGACCTACATTTTGAATGTCAACTGAAATTTTATCGCTAGATAAATAAATGTGATCTTCAATTAGCAAATTTGGTAATCGAAAGTTAAAATTCGACATTTTACTCAATTGGAATAATTTAATTACTTCTTCTAAGCATTCAATAGAATTAGGATTTTCTTCATTAATATATTCCATCACGATGTTTTGAAAAGAATCTTCCATATTCGTTGCCCATTGTCTTAGTATAGAGAATCCTTTCTCTGACATCTGCTTAAAAGATTGGATTCCAGCCAAGATTGGAATATTTGAGTTAAAGGAGAGATATCCCATTAAATGATCAATATGAGAATGGCTATTAATTAAATATTGCAATGGTTTATGAAGATGCTCTTCTATAAATGCAATAAGTTGCATATTTGCTTTTGGTGAGATAAATGAATCTATGAGAATTATCCCAGATTTCAGCTCTATTAATACAACATTTGATTCGTCATAACCCATATGTTTTGGCTTGATAAGATGAATTACGGAATGTATTGTTGATATGTGGAAATATGAGGAATGAAAAGGTGGAGATTCTTGAACAGGGATAGGTAATGATAAATGAGTGTTTATAGGAGATTGAATATTCATTTGTAAAACCTTTGAAATATTGAGTGATTTTTAAATTTTTGAATAGAACGCATTTATTTTAACGTTATTAAAATTTATGGTAATTCAAACGTTAAATTAATTTTAGTAATAATCGAATAATATATAAAGATTTGCATTTGATTTTTGGCTTAATTTCCTTTTGATTTATATTCACTTTATTTTTGATTTATTCTGATTTCTCTTTTTGGTGTAGTTAATTTTCATAAGTGACAATTTTTTATTTTTTTCATGAAGTTTCACGATAATCTTTCTCCCTCATCTAGCACTCTGACATAATATCACTCATTTAGATGGTGAAGATTAATGTGAAAGGTCATGTTTTTTTTGAATTTATTTTTAAATTCTTTATTTTTTTTTCTATTTGATAGACATTGAGTTATTCCATTTGTTCTATTTGAACCACAAATTTTAATTTTCTCTAAAGTATTCCAAAATTATTTAGGTTAATTACAATCAATTCATATTATTTAGAACAATTGGAATAATTTGATTCATCAAGAGGAAAACATCATGTCAGATCACTTTCTTATGAAACTTGTTAATAATCCCAATGTGGATGATCCTGTGAAAAATGCACCTGATGTGCATAAGCATTTCACCAGATATTCCAAAGGAATGTTTGAAGGTCCAGTCATTAAGATATCACAGACAAAAGCAAAAATTTCACTCTGGGCATCGCATGAATATGAAGATCTGCTATTAAGATTTGCTTTAAAAGGTTGTACAGACGATGAAATTAGTGTAACTGGAAATATTATCGGTGGAATTGATTTTGCACCCCTATTAGATAAGCTTGGCTTTCCTAAAGAATGGCATCCTGTAAAAAGTAAAGGTCAAACTAAAAATTATACTACAGAAATTAAGACTGCAAAATCGATTGAACGAAAAAAATTAATGGAATTAGCGTTAAAAGGAACACCATATGTCTATATCTTACTAAGTTTCACCAGTTCAGATAAATCAGTTGTCTTAAAGATCAAAAAAAAGCCACCACGTCCCAGTTCAAAAAATCCAGAAGATTCTTCAGCAACCAATAAATTAAAATTTGCTTCGCTGAAATTACCAAATACACAATCAATGCTAAATGACTTATTAGATGAAATTGCAGGGGATTTTAGGGATGAAATACCTTCACATTGGAAATCTATAATTATGCAAAACAGCTACGAAATTAATGAATTAGAAATTCCTAAAGATAAAAAGTTAAATTCAAGATTAATTCGACTTCACACTCTGAGAAAAGGTGTCTTAAATCGAATAATTGAGATTGATAAAGAAATTTTAAAAAATGAAGTAAATTTCAAAGCATAAGTGTAGATTAATATTTTTTCATTTATGTGACAATTTTTTACTTTCATTGAATTTTTTTTAGTTCATTTTAATATCTAGATAACATAACGTTATTTTAAAAATACTATTTAATTTGAAATACCTTCTGAAAAGAACATAGATTCAAAAATAATAAATAACACTTGTTATTTTATTTTAATATGCCACGAAAAAAAAATCCAAATAAATATCCTTATGCAAAAACCCTTCTGGAAACACAACTCTCCATCAGACAAGTTCAAAATGAATTAAAGCGGATTTTCGGCTCAGGCATGTCTCCCAATCAATTATTGGAATTACGATCTCAAATTATAAATGAGAGAGAACAAAACATTAAGAACAATAAATTAAAGCAATTTTTACATCCAGAATCTCAAAATTCAGAAGATATTAGATATTTTGCAGATCAATTCAATGAAAGTATGAGTAAATTCACTGAACAATTGAAAGCGCAACAAATTATTCTAACTGAATTAAGTGATAAATTGAATATGGTAAAAATTGATAAAAATAAATCCACCATTCAACAAAATGAAATCACAAATCTTTCAAATAGTATTATCATTGATAATGAATTAGAAAACTCACTAGATTTGAAAACTTCACCCCATGAAATTTTGTTTAAATTAGAAAATTGGCAAGCACAATTATCAGATTATTTAAATGAAAAGTATGCAGATAAATATCAGATTCAAGAATTTCTTGATATCCCCTTAGAAATAGTTGAAATTTTACTTAATCATCTGGAAGTTCAAGGAAAAATTATTTCCCATTTCAAGGATGGCTTTAAAATATATTCACTCACCAAAAAAGAATCATTTCTTAATGAAGAAGTAGATCATTATTACCAATTTATTATTACCACTTTAATTGAGCATTTGCTTGATGAATCTAAAGAATTTTTTCCAGAACTTACACAAAATTCAAAAAAAATAGAGTTGACCTCTAAAATTTTAATACCTGTAAAAGCAGCTCTTAAATCTGCATGGGAACAATGGGAAAAGGAATTTGTGTCTCAACTACACTTTTTTCAGAATAATGAAGAAATATAATTTTCTTATAGAATACTTAAAAATTAGGTTAAGAATGATAAAAGAATAATTAAGAGCATTTATCTTTCAAAATTCTCCAGATTTCCAGAAGGTATATTTATTTGAAAAGTTCTACTCTCAATTTCATCAGAACATAATAAATTGTAAGTTTTAATCCAAATATCTACTCGGGTAAGTAAATCTTCAGATCCACAAGGCATAAGTAAAATATCCTCAAACATATGCTTTACTTTTTCTTCGATTTCATGATAATGTTGCTTCAAAGACAGTCCGATAACAGGAATATTCATATAATACTCTGACTCCTTAATTTTCTCTAAAATATCTTTTAAACCAATCCATGGGCGATCTGTATTTAAAAAGAAAAGCTTTATATTCCAAGAAGGATCGAGAACATCTATATCATCAAAATTATCCAGAGGAATGATATTATATAAAAATTTAAGGTGAGAATCTAAAATTTCATAAAATTTCAAATCTGTTGCAATAAGAATAATAGTTCCAGAATTACAACTCATTTCTAAATACACTTCGATATAGATCAATATAAATGAATTTATTAGCTTATAATGGAAGATCGATTTTATTCAATATTATAAAGTAATCATGAAAATCCTCTTATTTTTTAAGTATACTGAACAAATATTTCATAATGGGTTCTCCTCGTTTGATCAAAATTGCTATACTAGGTGAAGGTGGTGTTGGTAAATCAACTCTACTTGAAGCAAAATGCTATCATAATTTTAATGAAACATCTAAAATGACAGTTGGTGTAGACTTTGCATGCGTGGAAATGAAATTAAATGAAGATCCTCAAATCTCGACTTATGATCAATCAAGTTCAGAATCTTTATTAGCATTCGATCTGGGCGGGCAAGAACGTTTTCAATTTCTTCATGATTCTTATATTAAAGGTATAAAGGGTGCGATTATCATGTACGATCTCACCAGATATAAATCCTTTGACAGTATTGAAAAATGGAATCAACTATTACTAAATGAAAATCCGAACATTCCAATAATATTAGTAGGTGCTAAAAAAGATTTAATTTCATCAAAAGACATTATAGATCAATTTAGAAACCAATTTGAAGCACGTCTGCAAACATTTCCAAATAAAGATAAATATTTTGCCCATTTATTTATTTCTTCAAAAACATTTGATGGTGTTGAAGAAGTTTTTATAAAATTATCTCAAGCTTTGAATAAAAATTAATAATTTAAAGGGAAATTTTTTTCTGTAATGCTCAATAATTCGAGTCATAATTTTTTTAAAGCTCGGCAATTTGTTTTGATTTGATATTTCATGCTATTTCAAAATAATGTTCTCCAAGAATGGGGCCAAAGTATCAAAGAAACATTTCAAAATATGGATTACAATGGATTCTGGGGCTGGATTTTGTTAATCCTTGGATTTTTGACCTTTTTCTTATTGATTCTCTTCACACAATATAAACGACCTGAGCGAGATTCAGTTAAATTCACAGCTATAACTTTGATCTTAGCTGGAATCTTTGTTGGGTTTGGATTGGATATGATCTTAATCGCTCGTGGAATTTGGTGATTTTTGAACCTTAGTTGCCAATAACCTTTATTGCTAAAATTCAATCCAAAACTCTTTGTTACTTTTTTTCCTTCATTTCTTCATTTCTATCGCACTTAAATTTTCATCTCGTGAAAGAGAAAGAAAATCAAAATAATGAAAATAAATATAAGTAAAGAGTGATGAAAATATTCACTTAATTTGGAATTATAGATTTTTAAAGGTTCTATAATTATAAAATATGATTGTATGATCCTTCAAACCAATATCTTTCTTACCGTCGTATATATTCTCATCGCGAGTATATTATTATGGTTAATGTTGTGGCTTTCTGCACGATTAATAATATCAAAGTCATATGCAGTGGATAAAAAGTTCATTCTTCTCATTGCAGCGATTATTTTAGTAATTGTAGTTCCGTTAGTGGGAAGTGGAGCAGGTTTTATTTTAGGACTATTAGGAGATTTATTTGCCAGTCTTAGAAACTTAATTACACCTGGTTATGGAAGAAATTACGTAGTTCAATTAGTTCCAATTCTCGTGTTTTTTGTGTTTATGGTGATTTTGAAGTTTGTTGCAGGAATGGATTGGCGAGATGCAACTTGGATCTCCTTTATCAGTTTACTTTTATTGTACTGCTTATATTCCTTAGTTCCTGAATTAGATTTCATGGGTTCTTTGGTATGATATGATGTATCGAGTATATCTATTTTTTACTTTTATTCTTTATTTACTTTGAGATATTTATTCATTCTTTTAAATTATTCATTTTTATTTAAAATACTCATTTCCATGAAAATCTTCATATATATCAGGATTTTCATAAATTTGCAGAATTTTTCTAAAAAAATTACGTAAGTATTCAAATTCTTTTTGCGTAACAATGGCTCTGCCTAAAATATTTTTGAAAGCTGTAAGTGTTCGTTTTTGCCGAAAAGCTGGTAAAGGTGTAGCATTAATTACTTGAGCAATTTTTTCTAAAAGCAAATCTTTATCAGATTTCTTAGCTAAATTAACGTTTCGTCCAATTTGATCTTGTAAATTTCTTGATTGTTGAAAATAAAAATATGATAATATAATTCCCACTGCATGTGATAAATTTAGTGTAGGATAGATGTCATCAGTTGGAATACGCAATAAGAAATCCATGTGTTGTAGTTCTTCATTGGTTAATCCAGTAGATTCCCGTCCAAATACTAATGCAATCCGATCTTGTTGCGAAAATTGATTAATGGAAAACTCAGTTAAAAATAAAGGCATTCGATTTATGTTCTTGTAGGTTATACCCTTTGCTGTAGTTCCGATAACTACATTAAATGATTTCAATTTTTTAGCTAAATATTGATGATATATATCATTTGAAGAACTAATAGGTATAGAATGAATTTCTGCCTTTTGTAATACATCTTTAGCGTGCATTGCAAAGCCAAATGCAGTATTGGATTGGGGGTTTGCCAAAGGATTGATAAGAATTAAATGAGAAAGTCCAAAATTTTTCATGACACGAGCAACTGCACCAATATTTCCTGCATTTTCAGTGCCAATTAAAACTATCGAAATAAAATTTAGCATCACAATTCAACTTGCAGTTCTTTCCTTCTTATTTTTCTGTATCTTTCTTTCCTTCTGATAGTGAAATGATCAATGATGAAACAGGTCTTCAAGAGAGTGCTGAGAAGATTGCTCAATTCGTTTTAAGTGACTCACAAAAATTGCTGCTAAATTTTGAAAAAGATCTAAAAATTGATCTTTACTTGAAGCTTTAAGTGCAGTATGGAAGAATATAATAATAGCACCTAATATCTCACTATCAGCACTTTGAAAAGGAATTGCCAAAAATGATCCTGAATCTATTGATTTTAACTCATTTTTCATACTGTCATCCAATTTCGACCACATTTCCTTAATCGGTGAATAAAACACAGGTTCTTTTTGGACAATTTTTTTTATCAACCAATCATGTTCTTTAGTCGAAATAACTAAGAAACTTTTAGGTATATTTGAAAATTCTTCTAAATTATTCCAATATGTTACAGCACGAAGTTTTTGCTCATGTGAATCAAATACGGAAAGAAACAAATAATCTGCGATAAAATTAAGGTTTTCTAAATGATCGCTTGGCTGCATGAATTTTCCAATAGCATTAAAATTTTCAGATAGTCTATGAACTAGATCGAATTCTGGAGTTGTGATCAAAGTTGTCGAAATATTTAGCAATATTTGTTCAAAAGCTATTCGATATTGAATTTGTTGTTGTAAAATGAAAGTTTCTGTGACATCTTGACAATTCAAAACAAGCCCTCCAATTTCTGGCTTATCTCGTAGATCTGTTATTGCTGCTTCAATATAGTGATATTTTCCCCATTTATCTAAAAAGCGAAAGTTTATAGTATCTTGCACAGTCTCATTCGCAAAAATTCTGTCTAAACTTTCAATAATACTGCGATCATCTGGATGGATATGCTTGGTTACTCTCTCTTCATCGAATTCACCAGCAGTTATTCCCGTTATCTGTTCAATACTATCACTAATAAACTGGATCTGCATAGATTGCTGAGAGCGCTTTTGGATGACAATAATCACATCATGGGAATTCTCTATCAACGCTCGGTAATATTTCTCCCATTTATTCAATCCTTCTTCCGACCAGCGATATAACTTAGCAGGTCCGATAGTTTTTAATTCAACACGCCCTAATAATTCTAATATTTCTAGTTGTTTAGCAATCCAATTTCGATTCAATTTAGTTTTCTCTTTTAAATCAGTAATAGTCAATCCATCGGGATTATTTTTAAGAGTATCTTCAAGGAATTGAAGTAATTCAGCAGAAACTTCCTTTTTTGTTAAAGATAATTCTGCTGAAATCTCATTAAGTCCTACTGTATCTTTGTTTTGAGAAAGGATGTAATTCCGAACCCGTTTCATTCATATCCCCTTATTTAAGTATGTCGAAAGTGGATAAAAAATTTTAGCAAATTTGCAATGCAAAATTACATCATGTAAAAAAAAATCAATAACAATCATATCCACATTTCGATCATTATAAGAATTATTTTTTCTATTTCATCACAGTAGGAATAATAAAAAAAAGCATAAAATTCTGAAAATCTATACATGAGTGCCGAACTGCGTGGTAATTGAGTCAAACAAATCCTTCCAATCACTATTTTTTTTATAAAAAACTGCAGGATAGCCAAAAGGCACATTAATTTTTACATTCCCCTGATTAAACTCTATACCCGACCACAAATGAATCCAACCATCATCTGGCAAGTATAAAGATTTTTGGGTGGTTTTTTCCTTAACTATTGGAGCCACCCAAACATCTGGTCCTAATAAATATTGATCATCTATTGTACGAACTCGAGGATCATCGAAAAAGTATAAAATGGGTGCTCTGATAATAGGTATTCCTCTATTTTGGTACTCCTCTTCACATTTCTGTAAATACGGCTTGATTAATGAATGAATTTGACTCATTCGAGCTAAATGTTTGAAAATTTCATCATCAGAACTAAATTGCGAAGAAGGGTTATCTCTTTCATCTTTACTATCATTATTAACACTATAACCAAAATAACCATCATTTAAAACCATTAGCAAAGAAAAGCATGATAATTCCGCCCATCTCATTATTAACTCTTTAAAACGTTTGATATCACCATCAGCTGGAATACCACCACCAATATCTGAAAAAATTTGGCAAATTCCACTCATTCCGGCAGAAAGCATAGATGATACTACAGCACCAATTCCTTTATCCCGATCCCATGAAGGAAATAAAAATCCTATCTGAAAAATAGGAGTAAATCTAATAGAATTTAAATACCCAGTGTTACTAATGAATGTAGTGTCAAAATCTTTTGTTACATCAAAGATTGCTTCATAATTTACTTGAGAAAGTAAAACCGGGTATTTATTATGCATCTCCAATCCCTTTTTTTCATCCCCTACCTCTATGTCGATAGGAAGTCGTTCTCCGTAATCAACCAACCAAGCATCTAAGCCAGCTTCTTTAATCAAGTTATTTTTTATAATCTTCTTAAACCAATTAAAACAAGCATGATTGAATAAATTAAGCATTACTGCTTGCTGATCGCCTACAGATACCATGTATTCGGTGTCATAATGAGTATGTATCGAAAAAGATTTGTCAGGGATGTCCTGATAAAGATCTCCTTTGCGAGAAAGCAATCCATTAATATAACCAATAACATGAATCCCAATATTTTTTAAATTTTTGACAAATTCAGGAAATTCTGAAAATCTAATTGGCCGTCCGGAACCATTCCATTTCCAATCCCAAAAAATACCTGTTCCTTCCTTAGTTTTTTGAATACCAGACCAATCAAAAAGCCAAATTGCACCTACTTTCACTCCAGCCTCAATAATTCTTTTTAATCGACTTTCAATCTTTTCATTACCCTTCTTACCAGAATCAGCAATCCATATTCCTTCATAAATCCATTCTGGAAGATGGGGTTGTTTTCCAAGTTTATCCGTAAGATATTCCAAAACTTGAATAGGATTTTCTCCTTTACGAATGAAAATCTTAGATGGGATTCCCCAAAAATATAATTCATGAAAATTTCCCTTTTTTCCCTTTTGGTGAAATCTGAGTTCACCAAAATTATTTGTTTCAATATAACAATAATATTTCACACTTTCAGCAATTCCAATAAAAATTGGAAGTGGAAAACTGCTCTGCATTGATGAGCCTTTTTTTTGTTTCTTTCGAGATCGAATACCTTGCACCCAAAGTTGAACCTTTTTCTTATTCAAACAAAAATTGGAAGCATGTACTCCACTTCCATATATGAATTCAGAATCGTGACAGGGCAAATGAACCCAAATTCGATTAATTTTTTGGTTTTTAGTACTAATCTGAATTTCTAATTCTTCCCCGGCCTTAAATGAAAGTACAACGCTCTCATAAGTTTCTGTATTTGAAAATTGAACATCAACCCTATTTTTTGTGTTGATTTCAATATTAAAGCGATTAAGGGGTATCCTTCTCTGTAATTTCTCCTTGAATTGAAAATTTCCATCTTGAACCTTTATTTTATAATCTCCTATGCCTAAAATTACTGCAGGCTCATCATTTCGATGAGAAAAGAATTTTACATCTTGAAAATAGAGATCAAAACGATTTCCAGATTTAGCCAAATGAATCATTTATGTCGGAACTCCCTTGAAATCGGTTAAATATAATATGATTTCACTTCACTAGTATTAAAAAATTTAGAAAATTAAAAAAAAAAGAGATGATCAAATGATTGAATGAAAATTTAGAAGATATAGCAGAATAATTATCTAGAAGATCTTTTATTTTAATTTAGATGCGTTTTACTTAAGCTCTATTCGAAAATTATATTTCGTGCGAATACACTTAGATTATAGGGAATATTTCAAATATCCATGCTTAAAAAATTATTTTTTTGCAGTTATAAATTGGAATTCAAACGATGTTGTACAGATAGAATTTCCTTCTCCAGAAATACCATTTATTGGTTTAGGTTATTAAGAATCGGATTCTGCATTCATCATATGACAATGTATACATTTTACACTTCTTAAGTATGAATCATTGCATAGCAATTAATCATTTTTTTTTAACTTTTGAAATGATCATTAAGAATTCAATGAAATTATTGTATACAAATTATTCAAATGTATTTATCTTATTCAAGTCATAAGTGGCCAATATGAATCCATAGCCTTATATTACAGAGTTTTCTATATTATTATGTGATTATATTAATAAATTATGAATTTATTAATAAGATTTTTAATTAAATATAATTAGGGAAAGAGGAGAAAAATGGAAATAATTCAAAACATACAAAATAATCAGATTGATTCCTCAGGATATCAACTCGAAACACCAGAATTGGTTAAAATTGCGAAAGCATTATCCAGTGCTACCCGACAAAAAATACTAAAAGAATTAACAATGGCAGCAATGGATGTTTCGGAAATTGCAGCCAAATTAGGGCAAACTGAAGCCAATATCTCGGCCCAAATTGCCATTTTACAAAAAGCCAAATTAATTAATTGCGATTATCGCCCTGGTGGTCATGGCGTACGAAAAGTATGTAGTCTATCATTAGAAAAACTTGAAATTTTGTTTCAATAAGCATTGAATTTATTATAATAAAATAAATAATTTTTTCCTGGTTTATCTCTCTAAAGAATTATTACATAATTACTTGTTCTCTCATGCAATTTATTAGATCATCACTAAATTTAACGATTTTCAAAAAACAATCAACAAAAATTTTTAATGTTACGAAATGTTTATTGACTTAACTCATAATAAACCCTTGCGCATTTTTACGCCAGTGTAGCTTAGTGGTATAGCACTTGATTCGTAATATGAATACATATTCATTCTGAAAAATCAAGAGGTTCAAGGGTTCAATCCCCTTCACTGGCTGATTTTTAAAAAAAAGAAGAGCGTTCTTAAATATTTTCTTCCCAAATCTGCAACTTATATTAATATTAATCAAAAATTTTATTTGTATGCAAGTGCGAGTAAGTTTTGTCATTTTAAATTTTATCGCTATAAACTTATTCGCACTAAAAGAATGGATAAAAAAATAGAAAAATATAATGATTGATCGAGTAGATCCCTTAATCATGCAAAATAAAAGCCAAATAACCGAGATATGTAGCATATACATCCGCAATATGCACAATTTCAAAGGGGCTATGCATGTTCAATACAGGCGTGCCGACATCAATTACATCACAATTAAACGTTTCAGCCATATACTTTGCAATAGTTCCCCCTCCGCCTTTATCAACTTCACCTAACTGACCCATTTGATATGGAACTTTCTTTTCCTCAAATACTTTCCGCATATATGCAACTGTTTCCGCATTTGCATCATTAGCAGAATACTTTCCTCCAGAACCAGTGTATTTTACCAAGGTTATACCTTTACCAAAAACAGCGGCATTTTGTATATCATGAACTGTCTTAAAAGCAGGATCAACTGCAGCAGAAACATCAGAACTTACCATAAAACTATTAGTTAATGCCAAATGTAGATTTGTAATTGTTTCTGGAATACCTGTGCGAACCATGATATCATTCATCACGAAATACAACCATTTTGATTCTGCTCCTGTTGCACCGTTACTTCCTATTTCTTCTTTATCAAAGAAACAAACCACTGAAGTATATGGAGGAATCTCATTAATATCAAAGAGTGCTCGAGCACTTGTCCAAGCACAGACACCATCATCATGTCCTGCAGCTCCAATCATGCTTTTATCAAAACCAATATAACGTGGTTGAATTCCTGAGACTAAATTCAATTCTGCGGATTGAAAATCATCTTCAATCAATCCATACTTTTCATTTAGAATGCTGAGAATATTCAATTTAAATTTTTCTTTGGCTTTTTCATCCGAAACTGGTAATCCACCAGCAATGACAGTCATTTCTTCTGCTTTAATGACTTCCCGCATGGTACGTTTCGCTTGTACAGTAGAAGACAAATGAATTAATAAATCAGGAATAGTAAAAACTGGATCATCAGGATCGCGCCCGATGTCAATTTCTATCCGTTTTCCTTCTTTCGTTATCACAATTCCAGTTAGATGAAGAGGAACGGTGGTCCATTGATATTTCTTAATTCCACCATAGTAATGAGTCTTAAAAAGACCAACCCCTGCTTGTTTATCATCAACTAAAGGATTCACACGCAAATCTAATCGAGGTGTATCGATGTGTGAACCAATTAGATGAGTTCTTTCTGTCATTGGATGTTTTCCAATCACAACTAAAGCAACATTTTTGTATTTATTTACATAATAGATTTTATCACCAGGTTTAAGAGTTGTAATCTCTTTTCCCAATTCTACATGTTTAAATCCGTTCTTTTCAGCTTCTTGAACAGCCCACTTAGTTCGTTCACGTTCAGTTCTTGCATTTCTTATAAATTTAAGATAATCTGTAGCCAGAGAATATACTTCTTTTTTCTGGATTTCATTATATTTTTCCCAAGCAAAGGGAGATTTTTTGGTTAGTTTTTCTTCCAAAAGTGATTTTTTTGAATCATTCTCAGTTGAAGAAATTTCACTATCGAATGGCATAATAGGTAGATTAAGCAAACGTTTTTTTTTAATCTAGTGATTTAAACAAATAATCCAATGGGGAAAAATATGGGATTGATATAAAGAAAATGATTCAATACATGCAAAGATATTATTTAAAACACCATTATATTTCTGAAAGCTTAACTTTTTATGCTGAGGGAATCCTTTGATCATTATCATTGAAATATTGATGGGAATGAATGGAGTGATCAAGATTACAATTTAGATTAGAACTGATCTTTAATAGCCGTAGTAAATTTGCAATTCCAGTTAAGAATATGAAGAAATTCAATCCTATCAATTTATTAATATAGTGATTTATATGATACCAAAAAAAATAGCAGAAGGAATTTATCAAGTAGAACCAGAAATGAAGGTAATAAAATATAATGAAAAAATATACAATTTTACAATGAAGGTACCAGCACGAGTGTATGCTAACGACTATCTTATGCAACATATTAAAAATGATCGAAGTATCGATCAAATTACAAATGTTGCCTGCCTACCAGGAATTCGTAAACATGTAATCGCTATGTCTGATGCCCATCAAGGATATGGTTTTTGTATTGGAGGTGTGGCAGCTACAAGTGTTGATGGAGGTGCCATAAGTCCAGGAGGCGTTGGTTATGACATCAACTGTGGAGTGCGCTTGCTGCGAACTGGATTGAATTATTCAGATATTGCACCGCAAATTCCAGCATTAACAGAAGCTTTATTCAGGCATATACCTAGTGGTTTAGGATCAAAAGGAAAACTGCATATTACAGAAAGCGATTTAAATCATGTTTTAGATGAAGGCATTGATTGGGCAATTAAGCATGGATATGGATTTGATAAAGATCGATATTTCTGCGAGGATCAAGGTCGAACTGTGGGAGCCGACTCTAGTCTGGTTTCAAACAAGGCGAAAGCACGAGGTCTTCGACAATTAGGGTCATTAGGATCTGGAAATCATTTTATTGAAATTCAAAGAGTCGAAAAAATATTTGATGAAGAAGCTGCAAAAGTCATGGGTATAGTAGAAAACCAAGTAACTGTTATGATTCATACTGGTTCTCGTGCAATGGGTCACCAAATTTGCACAGATTCTCTTCAAGAAATTGATCATATGATGCATCGAGAAAATATAGTTCCACCGGACAGAGAACTGAGTTATGTTATTTCAGGAACAAAAGAAGCGGCCCGGTATTTGGCGCAAATGCGGGCTGCTGCAAACTTTGCCTATACAAACAGACATATAATAATGCATTGGACACGAGAAGCATTTAACGAAGTCTTACATATATCACCCGAACAAATGGAATTGGTTTATGATGTTGCTCATAATATTTTAAAAATTGAAGAACATGATGTAGGCAGCGGAAAACGTGAGATGGTTAACGTTCATCGAAAGGGTGCCACTCGTGCCTTTCCTCCAAATCATCCTGATTTGCCAGAAAAATACAGATCCATAGGACAACCAGTTTTAATTCCAGGAAGTATGGGAACAGCTTCATATTTATGTGTCGGTCAAGAAAAAGCAATGGAATTAAGTTTTGCCAGCACAGCCCACGGCGGAGGACGTGAAATGAGTCGTTCTAAAGCCAAACGTAAATTCTATGGAAAAAATATTCAACAGGAATTAAATCAAAAAGGAATTGCTGTCAAAGCAGCTTCATTAAAAGTATTAGCAGAAGAGGCACCCTTGGCTTATAAAAATATCGATCAAGTAGTCAACGTGAGTCATGATTTGGGTATTATTAAAAAGGTTGCTAGATTAGTTCCGATCGGGGTTACAAAAGGATAAATTATCAATTTTATCCAATTTTTAAATTTAATATAGTTTTTTGATTTTTCTTATCTTTTTTTAATGATTTTTCAGATGGAAAGAAATTCTCAGCATCTGTAAAAGCAGTGAGCAAAAATTTATAAGGGATTTCAATGCAAAGATCAATATACTGTTAGGAGTCGCTCAACATTGGTTATAATTGCAGATGGAAGATATTCTCTTCCCGAACATCTCTTGTACTCGAAAACGCAACATGTTTATGTCGATCGGGTCAAAAAAATTGTTGGATTGGATCAGATAGGTTATGCATTCTTGAAAAAACCAACAGAATTAGCAATTCTCTCTGAAAATTCAGTAAAAATAGGGGAACCTTTTGCAGTGATCACAACTGCAAATGGAATTACTACATTAAATTCTCCTTGCACAGGAAAAATTAAAAATGTAAATCGAAACGCCCTTCAAGATATGGAAAGTGATACATACTCTCTTGGATATATTCTTGAATTTGAAACTATTGAAGAGGTACAAGAAGATTTGATTACTGGTGCAGATATTGAAACTTGGGCAAATCATGAAGTAAGATCGCTGTTAAAAAATGAATATTCATTTAAAATTATTGAAATTGGAGATTCAGCTACAGGAAAAACCGCCATTAAAGTGCGATTTACTGATGATTACTTTAAACAAGATTTGAAAACTACATTAGGAGTCGATTTTGGAAGTAAAGAAATAATTTGTACTTATACACCAAATGACACCTTATATTCAGGAACTTATCGATTTCGAGCTAAAATCAATCTGTGGGATGCTGCAGGTCAATCACATTATGATAAAATTCGAGGAATATATTATCGAGACGCTAAAGGTGCTTTATTATGTTATGATGTGAATAATCCAGTTTCTTTTCAAAATTTGGATAAATGGTTAGAAGAATTAGAGGAAAATGTTGGTCAGATCCCTACACTTTTGGTTGGTAATAAAATAGATTTAGAAAGGAAAGTACCTCGAGAAGATGCCATACAGTATATCAAAGATCATGATTTAACAGGATTTATTGAAGTATCAGCAAAAACTGGGGAAAAAGTTGAAAAAGCATTACAAGAGTTGGCAATTGAAATCTATAAACGAGAGGAGAATCTTTCTTAACTATCAAATTCATACTTTTTAATGAACTTATTCGCACTAGTGATCATTCAATTATTTTTGTTTAAGTAATCCTTTTTTTTCTGCAATTTTCAATAGTACAAACTGTAAAATAAATAACTCGAATATAGGCGATAATTCTGGAATTTTTGAAGTGAAATCAACCAACGAAATTCTCTTATTTTTTCTAAGAGTTTCAGAAACAGCAGGGTTGTTACTTAAAACCAGCACCTTCCCTGCTCGTTCTAATATTAATTTGACCAATCGATATATTGTGGCTTCATTTGTCGTTCGATCACCAACAAACAAAAGAATCCTAATTTCCCTTGGATAAATCTTTTTTTCTAAAATTTGAAATGGTCCATGGAAAAAATGAGAAATATAAATACCTTCAGTAAGAAGTCGAGTAAAACTCTTTGCATGTAGTGCGCTTAATGATGCTGCTGCCATAGAAGCAGGATCTCTCGAAATAATATATAAATCATCAAAATCACCTAAAAATGATTCAATATATTCAGTGGGCTTTTCCCAATTTTCACGATAGGTAATTAAATCAGACAAGAATGTGCGAATTTTTCTTTGGATGGATGAATTTACAGCCTCTTTTCCTAATAAAATCCGTGTAATTAAATAAACTATGAATAATGTATTAATAAAGGATTTTGTCCCTAACACTATCTCACTGGAAACAAACATTGAAAACCGATTTGAAATAAATGAAGCCAAAGGCGTATTTGGGTTATTTGTAATTAGCCAAACAGTTTCTGGTGAAATTTTTGATAAACGTAAATGATCTACACATTCTTGTAGAAATCGTGATTTTCCTGATTTAGATATAAAAATATAAAGAGCTTTTTCAGGCTCTTGAGGGAGCATATAATCGAAAAATTCACTTAATTCTACACAGTAAAGAGAAAATGAAATATCATTCTGATTAACCATCATCATTTGAGAAGCGATTTGGCTGGCAAAATAACTGTATGTATTCCCAATGAAAAAAACTTTAGAAATTTCATAATCCACGAGAATTTTCTTCAATTTTTTAAAAAGTGAAGAAAATTTACCACTGAAATAATGATCTACGCAGTTCTGTAAACTTTCAATTTCATTAAAAAAATCGTCTCGAATTTGTTGAAATGAATATGGCCAATTAAATGATTCATTCTTTTTTGATGTCACTCAATCACCCCCCGACGAAGCGCTTGATCAAGGAATAGGTAATTTAAAACAACCATTTCAAATATTGGAGCCAAAAAGGGATTTTGAGTGGTATGTTCAAATACCCAGACATTTCGATTAGCCCGACCTAATGAAGATAGAGCACGACTATTATTAATTAAAATAATTCGACCTGATCCAAGTTTTTTACTTGCAATATTTATTAAATTTACTGTATCTTCAATACTGGTTTCATCACTGACCAATAAGATGCAACGAAAGGAGTTGTTGATTATTTGAAAAGGTCCATGAAGAAATAATCCAATAGAAATTCCTTCTCCAAAAAGTCGTAAATATGCCTTGCTATTCAAAGCCCCTTGATATGCAACAGATAAACTTGTACCTTTTGAGATGAAATACAGAAAATTGTAATCCACCCCCAAAAAATCATTTAAACTCGATACATGATATTCCCAATCTTGTTGATAAAATTTAATTTCAAATATCATTTGTCGAATTTCATCTTCTATTGATTTTGGAATTGGATCTTGATTCATAAAAGCTCTTGTGAGAAAATACAACACCAAAATATCTGCAGGGAAAGAATTAGAACCAATAACTTTTTCATCACCACAGAGAAGAGGAAAATAAAAATTACAATTGGATTTTAATTTAGGGTTATTAGACACAACCCCAATTTTTTGATGATCAATCTCAAATTTATGAAGTTTTTCAATACTTTGATATACTTGTGTGGAACCTGTGCGTGTAACAAACATAAAAACTGCATCTTTAGCATATTTATGAGGGTGACAATATGTAACAAATTCATCTGGTTCAATAAGAATACATTCTCTGGATTTCACTTGTTTTGCTTGTAATATAGAAACTTCAATAGAAGAATTAATATAATAATAGGGTATTAAGGAAGCAAAATAATTATAACTGTGTCCAATCAAAATCAACCGGTGAATATTATCAGTATTGCAGAAATTTCGAAATGATTTTAAAATTTGTTTCCCTTCGGGAGAAATATAATAGCGGAGACATCGTAGTAGGGTGGGCGGAATGTTTAAAAATGATTCTAATGCGTCATGGAAAAGAATTTTGATCAATTATCCATTATATTGAAGGCATTTAAATATTATACGTAATCTCTTCTAAAATTAAAAATATTTGGTTAATAAAGATCTTTAATAATGCTCTTATCTAAATGAAATTATTCTTAAACAAACATTTTTGTTTTTTTTCATAGAAGATCCCATCACTTTTAAGGTTTTTTCCATAAAATTCATAAAGATATTAACGAGAACATTAAAATTTTAAACGATTAATCAGTGATATCTTCTTTATTTTCCAGATAATAACTTATCCATTAACAACCGCACTTAAATAGCATCTCGACAAAAAAGAAAGTATGATTTAATTCTTTCCTTTTTGGTAAGGAAGAATGAAATAAAAGAGATGTGTGTGATAATGTTTGACATTGATAATTATTTCAAAGATTTTATGTCGAAAGAAGAGATATTCCATGAACGTGATGTGTTACGCCCTGAATTTGTACCATCATTATTACCTCATCGCAATCATCAAATTCAGAAAATTGCTGAAATTGTAGCATGCAGTCTAAAAAATTCCATGCCCTCCAATATTTTTATTTTTGGTAAGACTGGAACAGGGAAAACAGCAGTAATAAATTATGTCAGTAAGCATTTAAATCAGCAATGTCGTAAAGCAAATATTCCTGAAAGTAAATGGATCTTTTTAAATTGTCAAGAAGTGAATACAGGATATCGCGTATTAGCTAAAATTTGCGATGAAATTGATCCTAATAATCCCGTTCCAATAGCCGGTTGGCCGATTGATGTGGTTTTTGATACTCTTATTGAAAAAATCAATACAAACCTTCAAGGAAATTGCTTCATTATACTTGATGAAATTGATGTACTTGTTAAAAAGGCTCGAAAATCTCAAGATGTATTATATAATCTGGTTCGAATCAACTCTCATTTGAAATCTACTAAAGTAAATATAATAGGTATTTCAAATGTCCTTAATTTTAAAAGCGCTTTAGATCCTCGAGTTTTAAGCAGCTTGGGTGAAGAAGAAATTGTTTTTCCTGCATACAATGCTTTGGAAATTAAAGACATTTTGGAACAGCGCGCTGAAAGAGCATTTTATCCTGATGTACTCGATCCAAGTGTAATTCCGCTTTGTGCAGCTTTAGCCGCCAAAGAACATGGTGATGCACGAAAAGCATTAGATTTACTCCGAAAAGCAGGTGAATTTGCAGAACGTCGAAATGCAAAGCAGGTTACTATCGACCATGTGTATTTTGCTCAAGATAATATGGAAAAAGATAAAATGAAAGAATATTGTGAAGCACTTCCCCTACAAAGTAAAATGATCCTTCTCAGCATCTATCAACTGGAAAAACATTTAAATCAAGAAACAATTATCACCGGCGATATTTACAATACATACTGTGAAATGGTTGAATTAATTCCAGGATTAAATAAATTGACCCAGCGCCGTGTTTCAGAATTGATTCGTGAGTTAGATCTCTCTGGTATGATTAATGCAAGGGTAAAATCTACAGGAAGATATGGACGAACAAAATTTATAAAATCTAATGTACCTTTAAGAGATTTACAAGATTACTTACAAAATGAATCAAGAATTGCAGATTTGATGAATATACCACCATCATGCATTCGGAATAAATTTGCTCGATTTGGCGGTAAAAAATTCAGAAAGTTAATGTAAATATTTGTAGAATAAGTAAAATAAGTAAAGCTAAAGTAGAAAAAATAGCTTCTTTTTTATATATTAATTTCTGCAGAAAATATCCAAGATTCCTTTGTTTGAGCAATTCTTTTAAGTAGTCTAAGTGTAATTTCTGGATATTTGAGGTTTATTTTCAAAATTAAACGAGCCAGATGAGGACAAAAAGATTTCTCTTTTGCTCGATATTGCTTAAATTCAGGACATACATGCTGTATAATCTTGCTGGATGAATCAATCTGAAAGGGATAATCTTTAATTTTCCCAGAAATAAACAGTTTTAACTCATCTGAATTATTTGTATTATCCAAATCTCCCGAATTCCTAATATCTTCTAGATTACTTTTATCAATTTTCACTCTCGAACTAAGGATTCTTGATGCTCTATTATGAACTAATGGATCAACCAAATCTTGATAATAAACTGAAAAAATGTCTTCCTTACTAAATTGAAGAGGTTTACGCCAACGTTTACGCAAAACTTGAAGCATTTTTTTAGTTTTTGTAATTCCTCCTTTCAACCATTCATTATACTTAGTTTGTAAAGTTGAATTTAAACGAACTAAATCTGTGATTGGATCATAGACTAAAAGTTTCTTATCAATAGCTTCTTGAATAGTTGCTTTTGTTTTCTGCAAAGAAAAAGTAAATAATTCAAAAGCGATAAAGTTTTGTAATTCATCTCTATTTATCTCAGTTCGATCAATTATTTTCCACCAATACAATAAAAGTTGATTCAATTCGCTGGGAGGTTTCATCACCATTTTCTTTTCACCTATTACCAGCCAAATCAATAACCTTGGCTTGTAACTTATCTTTCATATTTATTACTGTAGGTTTGCCGTAATCTGGTAGAATTCCAAGACTATCCATAAATTCTGTCTGATCTTGAAAACAGCCAGAATTAACTAATAAAATACCGTGATATTTACCAAATCCGTTTTTGTGAAGATGTCCAGTATGTAGAATATCAGGTAATTCATCTAATACAAACCAATTTTTTTCTACAGGAGCAATTTCAGTCTTTTTCCCATAAGTTGGAACAAGATCGCGCGCCCGGATATATTCTTTCATAGTATTATATGGATCTTCATTTGTCATTCCCGGAATGGCCATATTCAAATCAATTAATGAAGTACCATGAAAAAGCTGCGTTTTTATTCCGTGTAAACTTACCATAGCAGGATTTCCTAAAAGTTTATACTCTTTATCATATAAAGGTTTGGCAAAATCTTTAGACAGAGCCGGTGCGGGTACCGCTTTCCGAACAGCATCATGATCTCCTGGTGTTAGAATTATCTCGATATATTCAGGTATTTCAGCTAAATACTCAGCACACGCTTCGTATTGTTTATAAATATCTTTAATTCGCAGATGTTTTTCTTGGTTGGGATAAACTCCAATCCCATCTACAATGTCTCCTGCAATGCATAAATATTTTATTTTTCCTGCTTGTGTTCTTTGACGATCGTTTCCTACCTTGCAATTTAAATAATCAACAAAGCGATACCAAATCTTTTCCAACCACTCAACACTACCAAAATGAGTATCAGATATCAAGCACATAGCAATATCTTCTTCAGGACACTGCACTTTATGGGTATTGGGAGAATCTGGAAAAATAATATCATTAACTAAAATAATACGTGAGTTAGTTTTTTCATTTACGCTGAGATAACCATCGATAATAACCACATGATCAGGCAATAGATAATCTACTAGCTGATAAACTTCAGAATGTTTTTGTTGAACCAAGGTCATGCACTGTCCAGTCGTATCCTCCATTTCAATCAGATAATTTCGAGATCCTGTTTGCCTCTTATCGATAACCATTCCAATAAATTTAACTTCTGTTGAATTTTCCAAGCGATTAATCATATTAATTGGGAGAAGTCCACCTGATTCTGGTCGACGTTGGAGAATTTGAGAAAGTTTTTCAAATTTATCTCTCTGAACACTAAGAAATTCTGCGATTTTTCCTTCTGTATGAAGTTTTCCAGTTGGATCTTTTAAAATTTTCACTTCTGCATCATATTCTGAAGCTATTGGCTTGAAAGTTGAAGTCCCTGAATGAAATTCCAGAGTTTCCCATTCTTTACGCTTTTGAATCCGTATTTTTTGCAGTTCAAGATCATCTGAAGAAATTTTTGGTGAGATGGACGATTCCGAAGCATTTTCTTGATTATTTTTTATAGAAGTTATATTGTTTTTTACTGAGTAAATTGATTCTGAAATTTCTTTAGTTTTATCAGTATCATCATTAGGAGGATGCAAAATAGGATTTTCTTCAACTGGAACTTTAGGATTAGGCGCTAATATTGCTTGTTTTACAGGTTTTTCTTTATTATTATCAAGTGAAACTTCAATTGAAGAGAAAGCTTCCCCGATAATATCATCCATTTCGGGAATATCAAAATCAAATTCTGGATCAAGATCTAAAGAAGAATTATCATTAGGTGAAAAGCTATTTTGATCCTTTTTTTTTATTCGTTTTTCTTTCTCTTTTTCTTCTTTTTCCTGTTTTTTTATATTTTTTTTTTTTGTTTCCTTTTCTTCATTAATTTCCTTTCCAATAATTGTATTATCCTTTTTTGTATTAATATTGGTTTTGATAATACTTTTTTCTACATCTTTATTGGCATTTCTAGGAACGTTGTTATCAATAATTCCTTTAAATTTCCTCCATTCGGTTTGAAGAACATCCTCAGATAAATAAGAACTAAAACTCGGCAAGAAAGCAATCTTTGATAAAAATTCTTCGATTTCCTTATCAGATACACCTAATTGAGCAAAAAACCATAATGCTTGAGGATCAATATTCATTCCAGAATGTAAAACTACATTTAATACATGCATTAGTGCGAGATCCATTGGTTGTTCTGATAGTGTCATTTTATTTCCCCTATATTTTAAGGTGCTAAAGATATCCTTTCTATTATTCAGAAATATTTATTTTTTATAAATTAAGCACTTTACGGATTTTTTAGGTTGCAAATCACTGTATTCCATATACACGCTAGATTTTCCAGTTAAAAAAAAGATTAATCACTTAATTAAAGAAGATTAATCACCTATCCATATAAAGTGATAGATCTTTACTACTTTAGTTAATATTCACTGTGATTCCTTTTTTATGCTGATATTAACCATTCATTAATACTACATAAATCATGCGGGTGCCTATTTATTTTTATAATAACGCTGATATTTTGCATCTGCAAAAATAATTTTCTGATTTGATACCCATGCCTGTCGTAATGAGTGATAAATACCGCAAATATTTTGATCAAATTGAGCGTGATGTTGAAAAAATATATCATGTAGCACAAGAAGCCCGAAAAATTGGAGTGGATCCTGTTCCTAAAGTAGAATCACCACGCGCTCGAGATATGGCAGGTCGGGTAGAAAAATTAGTTGGCCCGCCAGGAATTGCCGATCTCCTCCGACGATGGAAGGAAGAAGGCGCAGATCAAGACGAACTTTGTTTTCGCTCTATGGATTGGCTTATCGACGGAAAATTAGGTGATTTTTCTCAAGAAGAAAAAGTGGATCGATCCATCCGTCTTGCTTTGGCCATAAAAACTGAAGGTGTTGTTTCCGCTCCTTTAGAGGGAATTGCCAAAGTTGTTATACGAGATAATAATATTGGAGGAGAACCTTATTTATCGCTTTACTTTGCTGGACCAATCCGCGCTGCAGGTGGAACAGTACAGGCATTTGCGGTTTTATGTGCTGAACATGTGCGACAAAAAATGGGAATTGCCAAATGGATTGCAACAGATGATGAAGTAGGTCGGTTTGTGGAAGAAGTCAAATTATATGACCGTATTATGAATTTGCAATATCCTTCCACCAATGAAGAATTGGCTTTTGCAGTGAAACACCTGACTGTTGAACTTAATGGTGATCCAACCGAACAACGTGAAGTTTCTGCCCATCGAAACTTACCAAGAATTGAGACAAATTTTGTACGTGGAGGTCCTTGCTTAGTTTTAAATGATGGAGTATTGCTCAAATCCAAGAAAATTTTGCGAATTATCGACAAACGTAAAATTCCAGGTTGGGAATGGCTTTTAAAACTAAAAAAATTAGCACATGCGGACAATAAAGCGAAAATTGAAGATGAAGGAAAAGACAAGGCAAAAGATTACGGCGGCGATACTTACAAAGGCAAAAAACAGCGTGATGAAGAAGAAACTAATACATCTAAACAGAATTCAAATCAATATGTAGATGAAATTACACCAGTAATTAAACGACGTCAAAAATTGACAAAAAAGAATCCACCATTAAATAAATATATTGCCGATATTATAGCGGGTAGACCAGTTTTTGCATATCCTTCTCAAATTGGGGGTCACCGAATTAGGTATGGTCGTTCTCGTAATACAGGATTAGCTGCTTGCGGAACTCATCCTTCTCAAATGATCTTGCTCGATCAATTTATGGCAATTGGAACACAAATCCGAATAGAACGACCTGGAAAAAGCGGGTCAACTATGCCTGTCACTTCAATTGAACCTCCTATAGTATTAATGAAAGATGGTGAAGTAAAACAACTTTGGGACCCACGTGAAGCAGCTAAAATTCAAAAAGAACGTCTAGCTGCAAAAATACTGTTTTTAGGAGACATGCTTTTTGGATATGGTGAATTTGTAGAAAATAACCATATTATTTTACCATCTGGCTACGTAGAAGAATGGTGGGCCGTTGAATTAGAAGAAAACGCAAAAGCTAAAATAGATCTATTATCAACGAAAGCAAAAAAAACTGGTATAAAAGATGTTTCTGCGACTGATTTTCTTAAATTTATCAAAGATCCCTTCTCTAAAATCCCCACTGGTAGGCAAGCCGTTGAATTTGCAGCACAATATCAAGTTGGAATCCATCCTCGATACTTGGATCATTGGGGAAATGTAAACGGAACTGAATTACTGCAAATTCATGAAGCATTAAGAATAAGTTTAATTAATCTTTTGAAAGAAAATAAAAATCAACCATTATCTGAAATTTCTTATGATAATTTAGAAAAAATCTTTGAAAATGGGTTACATATCCCCAACATTCCAGAGGTAAAAAATGCATTAGAACATGCCTTTGTAGTGCATAAAGTTCATCCACAAGGCATTTGGATAGACCCAAATCGTGCATTCATCTTCTACGAAATCTTAGGGTTTGGCCAATCAAGTAAAATCTCAGAAAAAGATAAATACTCCAACCTTTCTAATATTCCCAAGTTTACACGACTCTCTCGTTCATTAACTGCACTAGAACTCTTCTCCCATTTAACTACTTTAAAAGTTCCTGATAAAGCGCCATACTACATGGGTAGCCGAATGGGAAGACCAGAAAAAGCTAAAGAACGAAAGATGAAACCACCAGTCCATTCTCTATTTCCAATCGGACATGATTCGAAACTTCAACGCAGCTTTCAAAATGCCATTGGAGCCCCCAAAATTGAAGTTGAAATCTGCCAAAAAATTTGCCCCCAGTGCCATTCTATCACTTTTTTTAACTTATGCCCAAAATGTCAAGTGCCAACAGTACTGCAAAAAATTTGCCCACGATGCAATAAAATGTACGATATATCTGTGGGAGAATGTCAATCTTGTGGAAGTCATCTTGCATCAACTTCTACAAAAACCTTTTCCTTGAAAAAGTATTTTGAAATGGCTGCAGCAAAAATACCTAAAACCATCCCTACTATTAAAGGTGTCAAGGGAATGTCTTCAGAATATAAAATACCTGAACCTATCGAGAAAGGGATACTGCGCGCCATCAACAATGTTTATGTGTATAAAGATGGTACCATTCGGGCAGATGCTACTGATATTCCACTTACCCATTTTACTTGTAGAGAAATTAATACACCAGTTGAAAAAATCCTTGAATTAGGATATGATGTTGATATATACGGAAAACCAATTACAGATGAAAATCAGATTATTGAGATAAAGGTTCAAGACGTTCTGCTCACTCATCATTTAGGGGATTATTTCGTCAATGTCGCTAATTTTGTTGATGATGAATTAGAATACTTATATCATCAACCCCGTTTTTATAATATCCAAACTAAATATGATTTGGTCGGGCACTACATGGTTGGATTAGCCCCACATACATCAGCCGGTATCATTGGCCGCTTGATAGGATTCACACATGCTGAATCAGGATATGCACATCCCTATTGGCATGCAGCAAAACGGCGCAATTGTGACGGTGATGAAGATGGAATTATGCTTTTACTCGAATGCCTCCTTAATTTTTCGCTTTATTATCTCCCATCCTCTTTAGGTGGAAAAATGGATGCTCCATTGGTTATTTCATTGCTATTAGATCCTAGAGAAGTTGATGGAGAAAGTCATAATGTTGATTACATGGCACGTTATCCCCTTCAATTCTATCTTGATGCTCAAACCTATTGTAAACCAAAATTGAAGTACATGAAACTGTTTGCAGATTATCTTGGCACAGAAGCTCAATTTGAAGGTAGCATGTTCACACACCCAACTCAATCAATAAACATCGGTCCCCGAAAATCCATGTACTCCGTATTAGGAACAATGGAAGAAAAAATAGATTCACAACTATACTTGGCTAAAACAATTCAAGCTGTTCAAGTTCAAGATGTTGCTCGTAAAGTAATATCATCCCATTTTGCACCTGATATCCTTGGTAATTTGCGTGCATTTTCAACTCAAGGATTTCGTTGCCCAAAATGTGGAAGTAAATATCGACGTATTCCTCTTATTGGTCGTTGTGCCAAATGTGGCAATGATTTGTTAATGACGGTTCATCCGGGAGGAATCACAAAGTATCTCTCTAAAGCTCAATCATTCATTACAGATTTTGCATTAGGTGATTATACGGAGCAAAGATGGAAGTTAATTGAACGAAATGTGAAAGATTTAACCGATAACCCACGAGTAAAACAAAAATCAATAGTTTCCTTTTTTAAGTAATGTTTCAATCAAATCTCCTCTTTTTTATTTTTATAAAATACGAAAAATTTTTTAGAAGTACAATATTTATTAATTTGCAGTTTACTTTAAGGATTTATAATTTTTTCAAAATTTTCGAGCACGCGTAGCCAAGTGGTCGAGGAAACACATACTTTCCACCAAAACGGCGCTGGACTTGAGATCCAGTAGGCATCCGCCTTCATGGTTTCGAATACCATCGCGTGCGCCAATTTCGTTTTTTCTTGAATATTTTGGCCCAAATTTTCGTTTTATTATAATCTAAGGTATGTTCAATCTTGTAATTTAATATTATTTGATGTAAAACTATTTTTAAAAGAGTATGAAAATCATTTTCAACGTAATTCTATATTTTATTCATTCAAATTCATTCATTAATCAAGTATCTAAAAAATCCTATTCTTCTATTTGTTTCCATATTATTCCATAAGATTCAATTGGATAATATAGTAATACAGATGAAAAAGATAATATAGATTGAAATGTCGAATCCTTCCAAAGATAATTTAACAAATGCTCAATTAACAAAAGAAAGTTGATTGTGCGAATAAGTTTTTTGATTTCTCAAATCCTAAAGCAAAATCTCGTCATTTTTGGTTGCAGAGA